>JALYUH010000523.1 GCA_030853985.1 Bacteroidota bacterium
AGCAACTACTAGCTGCTACTGCTGGCCCGACCTGGTAAACGAGCGAAGAAACCGGATGTGCTCATCAGGAGCACAGCAAAAGTAATCAGGCATTGCTTTGCCGATGAGCCTTCGCCAATCAAAACAAAGGCTGTACGCTAACCGCTAAATATCAATTACTTAAAAGCTGCGCGGCGTGTTGTCCACCTTGCCGGCCATTACTTCATCCACGTGCTCCTGGAAGTATTCCAGCGTACGCTTCAGGCCTTCGGCGCGGTCCACTTTGGGCTCCCAGCCCAGGATTTCCTTGGCCTTGGTGATGTCGGGGCGGCGCTTCATGGGGTCGTTTTCGGGCAGCGCCTGGAACGTGGGCTTGAACTCGACCCCGGTGAGGCGGGCAATTTCCTCGCCGAACTCCTTGATGGTGATTTCGTCGGGGTTGCCAATGTTCACCGGCAGGTGGTAGTCGCTGAGCAGCAGGCGGTAAATACCTTCCACCAGGTCGTCGACGTAGCAAAACGAGCGGGTCTGCATGCCGTCGCCGAACACGGTCAGGTTCTCGCCGCGCAGGGCCTGGGAGAGGAACGCCGGCAGCACGCGGCCGTCGTTGAGGCGCATGCGCGGGCCGTAGGTGTTGAAAATGCGAACGATGCGCGTTTCCAGGCCGTGGTGATTGTGGTAGGCCATCGTGATGGCTTCCTGGAAGCGCTTGGCTTCGTCGTAGCAGCCGCGCGGCCCCACGGGGTTCACGTTGCCAAAATACTCCTCCACCTGCGGGTGGATTTCAGGGTCGCCGTACACTTCCGACGTGCTGGCAATCAGCATCCGCGCGCCTTTCACCCGCGCCAGGCCCAGCAGGTTGTGCGTGCCGAGCGAGCCCACTTTCAGGGTCTGAATCGGGATTTTCAGGTAGTCAATCGGCGAGGCCGGCGAGGCGAAGTGCAGGATGTAATCCAGCTTGCCGGGCACGAACACGAACTTGCTCACGTCGGACTGGTGAAACTCGAAATCGGGCCGCCCAAACAGGTGCTCGATGTTCTGGAGCGAACCCGTAATTAGGTTGTCCATCGCAATCACGTGGTAGCCCTCTTTCAGGAACCGGTCGCAGAGGTGTGAACCCAGAAAACCGGCCCCGCCGGTGATGAGAATTCGTTTTTTTTCTAAGCTGTTAGTCATTAGCTGTTAGCTTTTTAAGATAATTATTATGAGAAAGGCTAACAGCTAAAAGCCATCAGCTAATGGCTATTTACGAAGCCGGCTCCTGATGGTCGGTTTTGATGCCGATGCAGTGGTAGGTAAAGCCCAGCTCTTTCAACTCCTTGGCATCGTAGATGTTGCGGCCGTCGAAAATAGCTTTCTGCTTCATCAGGCGGCTCATCACGGCGAAGTTGGGCACCCGGAACTCGGGCCATTCCGTCACAATCAGCAGCGCGTCGGCATCAATCAGCGCATCAAACTCGTCCTTGGCGTAGGTAATGGTATCGCCCAGCGTGTGTTCGGCTTCCTTCATGGCCACGGGGTCGTAGGCCGTCACGGTGCAGCCGGCGGCCAGCAGCTTCTCAATGATAACCAGCGAGGGCGCTTCGCGCATGTCGTCGGTTTTCGGCTTGAAGGACAGGCCCCAAAGGGCAATTTTCAGGCCCTTCAGCTTGCCGCCGAAATGCTTGCTCACCTTGTTGAAAAGCACCGACTTCTGGTCGTCGTTCACGCTTTCCACGGCGCGGAGCACCTGCATGTCGTAGCCGTTTTCCTGGGCCGTTTTGATGAGCGCCTTTACGTCCTTCGGGAAGCAGGAGCCGCCGTAGCCAATGCCGGGATAGATGAATTTGGTACCAATGCGCGCATCGGAGCCAATGCCGCGCCGCACCATGTTCACGTCGGCCCCCATAATTTCGCACAGGTTGGCGATGTCGTTCATGAAGCTGATTTTGGTGGCCAGCATCGAGTTGGCCGCATATTTCGTCATCTCCGCCGACGGAATATCCATGAAGATAATCGGGTGGCCGTTCAGCAAAAAGGGCTTGTAGAGCTTGGTCATCACTTCCTCGGCGCGGGCCGACGAGATGCCCACCACAATGCGGTCGGGCTTCAGAAAGTCGTCGATGGCCGCGCCTTCCTTCAGGAACTCGGGGTTGGAAGCCACGTCGAACTCGATGCTTTCGCCGCGCTTGGCCAGGGCTTGCGCAATTTCGGCGCGCACTTTGGCGGCCGTCCCCACGGGCACGGTGCTTTTGGTCACAATCACGCCGTAGCTGCTCATGTGCTCGCCGATGCCGCGGGCCACGGCCAGCACGTATTTCAGGTCGGCCGAGCCGTCTTCGCCGGGCGGCGTACCCACCGCGATAACCGCCACGTCGCAGCCCCGGATGGCCTCGCCCAGGTTGGTGGAAAAGTGCAGGCGGCCTTTATCGACGTTGCGGCTCACCATTTCTTCCAGGCCCGGCTCGTAAATCGGCACTATCCCTTTGTGCAGGTTGACAATTTTTTTCTGGTCGATGTCGATGCACGTTACGTCAATGCCGACTTCGGCAAAGCACGTTCCGGTTACCAGACCGACGTAGCCGGTGCCTACTACTGCAATTTTCATTCTGAAAAAATTAAAAATTATGAATTAAAAATTAAAAATTAAATCTGGCACTTAGAGATTAGCAACTTGATTTCAGCCGCAAACCTGCATTTTTAATTCATAATTTTTAATTTTTAATTCGATTTAGGCCATGTACTGCTTCCACCAGGTCTGGAACACGATGAGGCCCCAGATGCGGGCGTGCACGTCGCCGGGGCTGCGCGAGAAAAGCTGCGTTTTGAGCGCCCGAATGGCCTGCACGTCGAAAATGCCCTGGGCTTCGATGAACTCGTCGCGCAGCAGGTCGTTTTCAATCAGGCCGCGCAGCTCGCCGCGCATCCACTTCAGCAGGGGCACTTCGAAACCGTGCTTGGGGCGGTCGTAGAGCTCGGCGGGCAGCTCGGCGCGGAAGGCGTCCTGCACGATGCGCTTCTTCATCGTCGCATCGACCTTGCTGGTAACGGGGATGGAAAAGGCGAAATCCACTACCTTATAGTCGAGGAAAGGCGTGCGCACTTCCAGCGAGTTGGCCATGCTCATCAGGTCCACCTTCGTGAGCATGTCGTAGGGCAGCACCAGGGTCATGTCGGTCAGCAGCACCTCGTTGAGGTCGCCGTCGGAATGCAGGTTTTCGAGAATGTCCTTGCGGCGCTTGGCGGCGGCCTTCTTCCCCACTTTGCGGCGGCTTTCGGCGCTGAGCAGGTGGTTGGCGTCGGTGGCCGAGGCAAAGGTGGCCCAATCCCAGTACCGGTCTTTCACGCCGGCCGTCATGCCGCGCGCAAAGCGCTGCAGCTGCCGGATGCGGTTGCCAAAGAAGCCGTTGCGCGATTTGGGCAGCGCATCCCACACGAAGCCCAGGGCCGTGACGGCCTCGGCTGCCGCGCCGCCCTGCCGCACCTTAAACTCGCCCATGTGCTTGTTGTAGCCGCCGAACATCTCGTCGGCCCCGTCGCCACTCAGCGCCACGGTTACCTGCTGGCGGGTGCGCTGGCTGAGGATGTACACGGCCAGGGCCGAGGAATCAGCAAACGGCTCATCGAGGTAGTCCAACATGCTGTGGATGTGCTCGTAGAGGTCGTCGTTGGTCAGCGAGAAAACCGTGTGGTTGGTCTTGTGGCGGGCGGCCACGAGGTTGGCGTACTTGGTTTCGTCGAAGAAAGGCTCGTCTTTGAAACCAATGCTGAACGTGTTGAGGTGCGGGGTGTGGCGGGCGGCCAGCGCGGTAATCACGCTGGAATCGATGCCGCCGCTCAGGAAAGCGCCGAGCGGCACGTCGGCCACGAGGCGGCGCTGCACGGCCCCGTCCATGAGTTCCACCAGCTTGTGCTGCTGCTGCTCGTAGGTGAGCTTGTTTTTGGCGGTTTTCTTGGGGTCGTAGGGAATCTTGTACCAGGCCTTGCCCACTACTTTCTTGTCCTTGATATACAGGTAGTGGCCGGGCAGCAGCTTCTTCACGCCCTTAAAAATGCTGGCGGGACCGGGAATATAATTGAGCTGCAAATACTGGCTCAGGGCCACAAAATCGAGCTTGCGCGGCACGCCCAGCGCCATCATCGACTTCATCTCCGAAGCCAGAAACAGCTTGTCCTCGTCGCGGTAGATGAGCAGTGGCTTCACGCCGTAGCGGTCGCGGGCGATGAGCAGGGAATTTTCCTCCTTGTCGTAAATCGCGAAGCCGAAAAAACCGTTCAGCTTCTTGATAAAGCTGCGGCCTTCGGTGATATACAGCTGAAGAATGACCTCCGTATCGGTCTGGGAGTGAAACGTGCAGCCCCGCTTAATGAGTTTTTCGCGCAGCTCACGGTAATTGAAGATTTCGCCGTTGAACACGATGGTATAGCGGCCCGAGGCGTCGGTCATCGGCTGGTTGCCGTCGGCCGAAAGGTCGAGGATGGCGAGGCGGCGGAAGCCCAGCCCGCACTGGTCGTACACGTAGTGCCCCTCCGAGTCGGGACCGCGGCGAATGATGGCGTCGGTCGACGCCTGCAGGTTGGCCAGCGACTGGCGACCCGTTTCGGTAAAGGCAAATACTCCGGTTATTCCACACATAGTCGGCCGCAAAAGTACGACTCCGTAACCTAAAGGTCCGCAGCAGGGTATTGTCTGAACCGCGGATTTATCGGATTCGTCGGATTAGCCGGATTTCGGGGACGGTTTTCCGATTGGTTGCCCGGCCCGCAAGCCCCCGTTACTACACGCTACCTTTTTAATCCCAACTCCCATGGACCTTAATGCACAATTCGAGGCTGCGGCCGATAAAGTAAACAACCTCCCCGGCGACCAGGCCGCCAAGCACATGACCGAGCTCTACGGCCTCTACAAGCAGGCTACCGAGGGCGACGTGAACATGAAAAACGACGAAGTCGATGCCTCGGCCGCCGACCAGGCCAGCGGCCCCGCCGGCCTCTCGCAGGCCCAGTGGGACTCGTGGAACCAGTTTAAGGGCGTGGCCGAAGAGGAAGCCAAGCGCCGCTACGTGGCCAAAACTGCCGAAATAACCGGCGCAACCGGCGATGACAAAACCGGTGGCGCGGCCGAAGCCGGCGAAGTGCCCACCGACAGCGTGACCGGCGCGCCCAGCACCACCGACCACGGTGGGCTAAAGGGCGACATCAAAGCCGGCACGCCCTACGGCGGTGAGGATAAGCTGAAGGGCCAGCAAGCCTAGTATTTTTGCGGTCAGCTGCTTAGCGTTAAGCATCAAACCAGGCAAAGCCGACTTCCTCCGGGAGGTCGGCTTTTTTGGTGAGGATGCGCACAATCTTGTTAGTGGCCGGATGGCAAATTGTGGGGTGCGGGGCCGTATCATTGCCCATCCGGCCCGTGGGCCGCTCCCCTCCCCTGCTATTCCGATGAACCGTCGCCTTTTTCTGAACCAGGGCACCCGCGTGGCCCTCACCGCCGCCCTGCTGCCCGCCGTGGCCTGCCAAACCACCCCCGACAAGCCCGCCGCGGCGGCGGCGGCCGGCACTCCGGCGGCGGGCGAAACGGCCAGCTCCGGCGCGGCCGACAGCTTCGAGCTGCACGAGCTGACCATCGCCGACCTGCAGGCCCGCATGGCCCAGGGCACCGATACGGCCCGCAGCCTGAGCGAAAAATACCTGGCCCGCATCAAGGCCCTGAACGAGGCCGGGCCGATGCTGCGCGCCGTCATCGAAACCAACCCCGATGCTTTAAGCATTGCTGATGAGCTCGATAAGGAGCGCAAAGCCGGCAAAGTGCGTGGCCCGCTGCACGGCATTCCGGTGCTGATAAAGGATAACATCGACAGCGGCGACCAGCTGATGACCACGGCTGGCGCGGCGGCGCTGGTTGGCCATAAGGCGAAGCAGGATGCCTTTATTGTGCAGAAGCTGCGCGCCGCCGGGGCCGTGCTGCTGGGCAAAACCAATCTGAGCGAGTGGGCCAACTTCCGCTCGTCGCACTCGGTAAGCGGCTGGAGCAGCCGCGGCCGCCAGACCCGCAACCCCTACGCCCTCGACCGCAGCACCAGCGGCAGCAGCTCGGGCTCGGGCGCGGCGGCAGCCGCCAACCTTTGCGCGGTGGCCATTGGGACCGAAACCGATGGCTCGGTCGTATCGCCTTCGTCGTGCAACGGGCTCGTCGGCCTCAAGCCCACGGTGGGCCTGCTGAGCCGCAGCGGCATTATCCCGATTTCGAGCACCCAGGACACGGCCGGCCCCATGGCCCGCACCGTGCGCGACGCGGCCCTGCTGCTGGCCGCGCTGCAAGGCCCCGACCCGGCCGACCCCGCCCGGCTGCCCATTCCGGCCAACACGCCGGCCGACTACATCCCTTTCCTAAAACCCGATGCGCTGCAAGGCCAGCGCCTGGGCGTGGAAAAAGCCCACCTCAACGGCCCGCCCAAAGTAGCCGCGCTGCTGCGCGAAGCCGTGGCCGCGCTCAAAGCCCAGGGGGCCACCATCGTGGAAATTGAGCTGAACAAGCTGGTGAACCCGCTCGGCGAGGCCGAATTTGAGGTGCTGCTCTACGAGTTCAAGGAAGGCGTGAATAAGTACCTGGCCGGGGCCGGCGCAACGGTGAAAAACCTGGCCGAGGTCATCGCCTACAACAAGGAGCACGCCGCCGAAGCCATGCCCTTTTTCCAGCAGGAAACCCTGCTGCGGGCCGAAGCCACCAACGGGCTCAACAACCCCAAATACAAAGCGGCCGCGCAAAAAACCGTGGCCGGCGCCCGCCAGGCCATCGATGGGCTACTGAAACAGCATCAGCTGGCCGCCATTGTGGGCGTTACCACCGGCCCGGCCTGGTGCATCGACTGGGTGAACGGCGACTATTCATCGGGCGTGGACTTCTCCTCGCCGGCCGCCATGGCGGGCTACCCGCACCTCACCGTGCCCATGGGGCAGGTGCTGGGGCTGCCAGTGGGCCTGTCGTTTGTGGGGCCGGCCTACCAGGAAGGCCGGCTGCTGGGCCTGGGCTACGCCTACGAGCAGGCCACGCACCAGCGGAAAGCACCAACGTTTTTGCCGACGGTGCAGGCATAAAACCCTTGTAGCGCATGCTTTAGCTC
>JALYUH010000325.1 GCA_030853985.1 Bacteroidota bacterium
ACGAGCTGCAGTTCTCGCGCAACAAGATTCAGCTCTACTCGCGCCAGGTGTTCATCACCGATGAGGTGAAGGACGTGGTGCCCGAGTTCCTGATGCTGCTGCACGGCGTGATTGACTCGCCCGACATCCCACTGAACGTGAGCCGCAGCTTCCTGCAGGCCGATGCGGCGGTGCGCAAAATCAATACCTACATTACCAAGAAGGTAGCCGATAAATTGAGCAGCCTGTTCAAGCAGGACCGGCCCGGCTACGAGGAGAAGTGGTCCGATATCGGCATGTTCGTGAAGTATGGCATGTTGAGCGACGAGAAGTTCTACGACAAGGGCAAGGACTTCGTGCTGCTGAAGAACGTGGACGGCAAGCTGTTCACCATCAGTGAGTACACCGAGCACATTCAGGCCAACCAGCAGGACAAGAACGAGAACACCGTGGTGCTTTACACCAACGATGCCGAGCAGCAGCACAGCTTCGTGGCCGCGGCGAAAGAGCGCGGCTACGACGTGCTGAATTTCGACCACATCCTCGACTCGCACTTCATCGGCCAGCTAGAGCAGAAGCTGGAGAAAACCAGCTTCAAGCGCGTGGACGCCGACACAGTGAGCAAGCTCATCGAAAAGGACGACACCACCGAAAGCGTACTGACCGAGGACGATACCAAAAAGCTGGAGGAAACCTTCACTACGGCCATTGCTAATCCGGCCATGCACGTGAAAGTGGCGGCCCTCTCACCCCAGGATGCCCCGGTGGTCATCACCCAAAACGAGTTTATGCGCCGCATGAAGGACATGCAGCGCACCGGCGGCGGCGGCGGTATGCAGATGTTCGGGGCCTTCCCCGACTCGTTCGACGTGACCGTGAACGCCAACCACCCGCTGATTGCCAAGGTACTGGCCGATGGCGGCGACCAACTCGCCAAGCAAGCCTTCGACCTCGCGCTGCTGGCCCAGGGCATGCTGAAGGGCGAGGCCCTCACGGCATTCGTGAAGCGCAGCACCGAATTGCTGGGGTAACCTCACCCCCGGCCCCTCTCCTTGGGGGGAGGGGAGCCATGGAGATGCTGCCATTCAGATTTACACAGGAAAAGCCCCAATTCGGAAACGAGTTGGGCCTTTTCCTTTCAATCGTCAGGCTCCCCTCTCCCCGAGGAGAGGGGTCGGGGGTGAGGTGCCCCGCGTGAGGCTACTTCACGTTTCGCGCCACCACAAACATGCGGTCGCCAAACCGTCCGGTCAGCTTGTTCAGGTAGTACGTGGGGTACTGGCCGGCCAGCTTGCTCACCTTTTCCACCACGCTGCCGCCGAGGCGAATGTTCTTCGGCGGCTTCACCGGGTTCAGCAGCTCCACCACTTCAAACCCTTGCTTATTCAGCATTTTGGTGATGGTAGCGGGCGTGAATTCGAACAGGTGGTAGGGCGGAATGTCCATCTTGCGCTCTTTGCCCAGCGCGCCGTAGGCGGCGAAACCCAGGCGCACGGTGGGCAGGTTGAGCGTGGCCGGCAGGGCCAGCACCAGCAGCCCGCCCGGCTCCAGAATGCGGTGGAATTTGGCCAGCGTGGCGGCAGGCGAAAGCAAGTGTTCCAGCACGTCGCCCATATAAGCGAGGTCGAACTGGTTTGCGTGGAAATCCTCGGTGGTCTCGATGTTGCCCGTCACCACGGGCAGGTGCAGCTCGCGGCGGGCGAAGTCGGCGGCGTACTCGGATATTTCCAGGCCGTGGGCCTCCCAACCCAGCGCCTCTAGGCTTTTGAGGGTGTAGCCGGGGCCGCAGCCCACGTCGAGGTAGCGAAACCGGCGGCCGGGGTACTTGGCCAGGATGTAGTTGGTGAACTTGTCGGGCCGAACCTGGTTTAAAGCAGCCTGCTTCTGGCCTTTCTCGATGAAAAAGACTTCCTGCTGCGTGCGGTCGTAGTTGGGGCGCTCGGTGAAATAGTCCTTGCCGTAGAGCCGTTCCAGCTGCGCGGGCGTGGGCTGGGGGTCCAGAAACATGAGGGCGCAGCTGCGGCATTGGGTGCCTTGCAGCTTTTGGCCTTCAAATTCGTAGTAAAAGGGCAGCTTCTTAAAGTCGAAGCCGCCGCACAAGTCGCAGGTACGCATGGGAGTAGCGCGAACTTTGTAGTTCGCGTTGCTGCACGGTCAATTTCGTAACAACAACGCGAGGACGCGAACCACAAAGTTCGCGCTACTTCGCCCAAGATTCATATGCTCGACGTTCTCATCATCGGGGCTGGCCCCGTGGGCATTGCCTGCGCCCTCGAAGCCCAGCGCAAAGGCCTCACCGTGGCCATCGTGGAAAAAGGCGCGTTGGTTAACTCCATTGTGGGCTACCCCACCAACATGGAGTTTTTCTCCACGCCCGAACTGCTCGAAATCGGTGGCTACCCCTTCCCCACGGCGCACTACAAGCCCCTGCGCGAAGACGCCCTCGACTACTACCAGCGCGTGGCTCGGAGCGAAAAGCTTGACATTCGCTTGCACGAAACGGTGCTGAAGCTGGCCGGTGAGCAGGGCAATTTTCTCATCACCACCGATAAAAGCGCGGTTCCGACCCGCAACGTCGTCGTGGCCACCGGCTTCTACGACCTGCCCAACCCGCTGGGTGTGCCCGGCGAAGACCTGCCCCACGTCAGCCATTACTACAAGGAGCCTTACCAGCATGTGCTGCAAAACGTGGTCGTGATTGGGGCCAAAAACTCCTCGGCCAAAGCTGCCCTGCAAATGACCCGCGCCGGCGCCAACGTTACGCTCCTGGTGCGCGGCTCCGCCATCAGCGATTCCGTGAAATACTGGATTCGCCCCGACCTCGTCAACCGCATTGCCGAGGGCCGCATCACCGCGCACTTCAACACCACCATAACGGCCATTACGCCGGAGGCCATCGAAGTCCACACGCCCGACGGCCCGCTCCGCATCCCCACCGATTTCGTGTACGCCCTCACCGGCTACCACCCCGACGAGGCCCTGCTTGGCCGCCTCGGCGTGGAGCCCGACCCGGCCGACGAGGCCCGCGCCCCGCTTTTCGACCCCGCCACCCACGAAACTACCCGGCCCGGCCTGTTCGTGGCTGGTACCGTGTGCGGCGGCCGCGCCACCAGTCGCTGGTTCATCGAAAACGGCCGGCACCACGCGCAGCTCATTGCCGCGCACCTGGCCGGCCAGGGGGCAACAATTAGTTGAATGCATGACAAGCAAAAAGCCCCCTCTCCGACCAGAGAGGGGGCTTTTTTGGCGCAACGTAGTTCCTGCTTACTGCGGGAACACCACGCCGCGGTAGTTGTTGGCGTTCACGCCTGTGAACGTGCTGCCGTACTTGGCATTGATAACCTTCAGCATCTCGCTGGCAATCACGGCGTAGCCGCGGGGCGTGGGATGCACACCGTCGAGGCTGAACAGGTTGCCCGACAGATAGCCGGCCGTGTTGTTCACGGCGTTGGTGGCAAAGCCACTGACAGCGACCGATTTGAAGAAGATGTTGGCATCGAACACCGCCAGATTGCGGGAGTTGGCCGCTGCAATGATGGCATTGTTGAAACCTGTAGTGGCGGTAGCCACCAGGCCCTGCTCCACATCGTCGAGGACGTAGGCACTAGGGATGGGGTTGCCCGCCGACACGCCGAATGCCGCCGTGGTGTCGATGGCGTAGCCCGCCAGGTAAGTGGCCAGCGCCGCGCGCGGCACCAGGGCCCGCCACGGCGCACCCGTGGGGCGGCCCAGCAAGCCCAGGAAAGGCGACGAGGTGAGCGTGAACAGCTGACGCCCGCCGCTGGCGTCGCGGATGTCGGACGTGGCAATCTGCTTGCGGTTGCCCGAAGTGGCTGCGCCAGGGGCTGCGCCCGTGAAGGCGACAATACCCGGTACGTTGGCGGTGGTCAGCGTTGCTTTGAAGCTGGGGCCCACCGTGGTGAAGAACGGGATGCCGGTAACGTCCGGAATGGTGGCCACCAGGCCTTTGGCCCCGCTCGCCGTCAGTGCGTCCAGCACCTGGCCGGTGTTGGTGGTGAAGGTGGCTACCGCCGTGAGGGAGTTGTTGGCTGCCGTGGAGGCCCCGCCCGAAGTGGCGTAGCCCAGCACGTCGTTGTTGCCCAGCCACTCCGTGAAGAAGGTCGGCTTCAGCGAAGCTACCGTAGCCTGCACGCGCTGCAGGTAAGTTTGCAGGCCCGAAGCCGCGGGCGTGATGCGCTCGAAGTACGGGTTGCCCAACGCACTGCCGTAGCCGGCGGTGTTGATGTCCGACATGCGAATGCCGGGCACGCCCAGGTTGTTGATGGGGTCGAGGAACTGGGTGTAGAGCGGGGCGGTTGGCGTGCCGCCGCGCACGCCCAGGTTCGTCGTTACGTTGGCCGTGATGGGCGTGCCCGTGGCCGAAAAGCCGGCCAAACGCAGGTAGCCCGAGCCGTTGCTCTGGGCCTCGGTGAATAGCGGCTGCACGAAGTTGCCGCCGCCCACGCGCGCAAATTGCTGCGAAAGGATGTTAGGATACGAATTCAGCTGGCCTTCGCGGTAAAGGCCGCCATCGGAATAGCCCGCCGTGAGCGAATTGCCGACGGAAATGTAGCTGGAAAAATTGGCCGAGCCAGCCGATACATCGGGGGCGGTAATCTCGGGCTGGCAGCCCGCCAGGCCCAGGCCCAGCAAGCCCAGCGCGGGCACCGAACGGTTGATGAACGATTTCATAAAAGCAAAGAAGATGGTTCGGGTGGGAATTAGAACTTGTAGTGCAGGCCGATGCCGGGCACGTAGGCGTTGGTGCGGAAGGTGCCGGCCACGCGGTCGGTCGTCCCGTTGTTCAGCAGGTCCTGCTGGGTCTGGGTACGCTTCAGCAGCGCCTCAAACAGGAAGGAGCCATCAACGCCCAGGTTGTCGGTAATCTGGTACGACAGGCCGGCCGAAAGGCCCAGGCGGTCAGCATCAGGGGTTTCGGGGGTTACGTAGCCATCGCGCACGGCGGTGAAGTCGTAGGCGGCGCCGGCGCGCACGGTCAGCTTGTCGCTGGCCTTGTACTGGCCGCCCAGGCGGAAGGCCAAGGCATCCTGATAGTTGCGCTTGGAGGAGCTGGTGCTGGAACCGCCCACCACGCCCGAGCCGCCCCCGCTGTTGCTGAAGGCGAAGTCCAGGGTGCGGTACTCGCTCCAGAACGTGAGCGCGGCATCCAGGCCAATGGTTAGCTTTTCGCTGGGCATGATGCCGATGCCGACGCTGGCCACGGAAGGCAGCGGCAGGGTAGCCGCAAACTGGTTGGCCGTGAACGACGAGTTGATGATGCCCGCGCTGGCCCCCGTGGGCAGGCCGGTGTACGTTACCTTGCCGTTTTCCACTTTGGCATCAATCCGCGAGCGGTAGCTCACGCCCACGCTCATTTTTTCCGAAGGCTTAAAGAAAATGCCGGCGTTGTAGCCGAACTGGGTTTTGGCTTTGCCATCGAGCTCGATGTGGCCGTTGCCGGTGGGCAGGGGCAGGTCTTTTTGCAGGTTCACCGCGCCGTAGGCCAGAATGGTGAGGCCCGCGCCGATGCTCAGCTGCGGCGTGATGGCGTACGAGAACGTGGGCTGCACGTAAATCGACTGCAGGTTGATTTCGGTGAGGGCGTAGCGCAGCTCCGAGCCCTCGGCGTACTTCACCTTGCTGCCGTAGGGCGTGTACACGGCCACGCCAAACTTGTACTTGCCTTCTTTGGGGCCAAAGCCGGCGTAAAAGTTAAACGGGGTTACCACCGCGTTCTGGAGGCTGCGCTGGTCGCCGCCATCGGCGCTGCGGAAACTGATGCGGGCCAGGGCGGCATTCACGCCAAACTGCACGCCGTTTTCACGCACCATGGCCAGCGCGCCGGGGTTGTAGAACATGGCGGCCTGGTCGAGCGACAAGCCGACGCCTACTCCGCCCATGCCGATGTTCTTTTGGCCGCCCAAGTTCACCTGGAAGCCGCTGGCGGACGCCGCCGACGCGCTGACCAGCAGCGTGCCCCCCGCGAGGAGTAGTGTTTTTACCGTCATAATTAAAAAAGAGTGGTGGTGGGTTTAGTTGTGCCCCTAAAAGTAGCGGAAAAATTCAAGTCAACTACTCGGCGTGCCGAATAAATGTGCCGCCAATTGCGTTTAATTTCCCGGCGAGCTGCCTCCGGCCCGCTCCGTACCTTTGCCCGCATGATTCTTCGCGCCGACCACCTCGTTAAAAAATACAAAGCCCGCACCGTCGTCAACGACATGTCGGTGACCGTGGGGCAGGGCGAAATCGTGGGGCTGCTCGGGCCTAACGGGGCCGGCAAAACTACCTGTTTCTACATGATGGTGGGCATGGTGAAGCCCAACAGCGGCCGTATTTACCTCGACAACACCGAAATCACCACCATGCCCATCTACCAGCGGGCGCGGTTGGGCGTGGGCTACCTGGCCCAGGAAGCCAGCGTGTTCCGCGACCTGAGCGTGGAAGAAAACATCCTGGCCGTGCTCGAAATGACCAGCATGAAAAAAGCAGCCCGCCTGGCCAAAGTCGAAGAATTGCTCGAAGAATTCAGCCTGGGCCACGTGCGCAAAAACCTGGGCAAAGTGCTGAGCGGCGGCGAGCGCCGCCGCACCGAAATTGCCCGCGCCCTGGCCGTCGACCCCAAATTCGTGCTCCTCGATGAGCCCTTCGCCGGCGTCGACCCCATCGCCACCGAAGAAATCCAGGGCATCGTGGCCAAGCTCAAGCACCGCGGTATCGGCGTGCTCATCACCGACCACGATGTGAACTCTACCCTCAGCATCGTGGACCGCGCCTACCTGCTTTTCGAGGGCAAGCTCCTCAAAGCCGGCACCGCCGAAGAGCTGGCCGGCGATGAAACCGTGCGCCGCGTGTACCTGGGCAAGAATTTCGAGCTCAAGCGGAATGTGTAGATTGATTAAAAAATTGAGAATTAAAAATTAAAAATGAGATGGTTGCGAGTGGTCAAAGGCCAGCTTTACGAATGCTCATTTCGCATGGTTTTTAATTTTTAATTCTCAATTTTTAATTCAAAAAATATGCTCGACCAACTCATTGCCCGCGCCGTGCAGCTCGGCAGCCTGTCGCGGCTGGCGCGCATTCGGGCGCAGCCGCACGAGGTGCAGGCGCGGCTGCTGCGCGGGCTGCTGGCGCGGGCGCAGCGCACCGAGTGGGGC
>JALYUH010000551.1 GCA_030853985.1 Bacteroidota bacterium
CCTCACCTACTCCGGCGAATCCGGCGCCATGAATGAGGGCCTCTCCGATATCTGGGGCGCCAGCATTGAGTCGTATGCCGTAAACACGCTGGGCGTGGTGTCTGGCGGCGTGAAGGCCAAGAGCACTTGGCTCATCGGCGAAGAAATCGACAAGCAGCAGGCTGCCCTGCGCTCCATGAGCGATCCCAAATCCTTGGGCCAGCCGGCTTACTACAAAGGCCAGTACTGGTACACCGGCACCGCCGACCAGGGTGGCGTGCACACCAACTCGGGCGTGCTCAACCACTGGTACTACATCCTGACCGTAGGCAAATCGGGTACCAACGAAGGCGGTGGCGTGTACGCCGTAACCGGCGTGGGCCTCGATGCGGCCGCCAAAATCACCTACCGCATGGAAAGCGTGTACATGACGGCCAGCTCGACTTACGCGCAGGCCCGGACCTACTCCATCCAAGCCGCTACGGACCTGTACGGGGCCGGCTCGGCCCAGGTAACGGCCGTAACTAACGCCTGGTTTGCCGTGGGCGTGGGCGCAGCGGCCGGTGGCACCACGCCACCCCCAACCACGAGCTACTGCGTGAGCAAAGGCACCAGCCAGGCTTACGAGTACATCCGCCTCGTGCAACTGGGCAGCATCAACCGCACTTCGGGTTCGGATGCGGGCTACTACAACGGCACCGCGCTAAGCACCAGCGTAGCCGCCGGCTCGTCGCAAACCATTACGTACCAGACCGGCTTCGTCGGTACGTCTTACGCGGAGTACTTCCGCATTTATGCCGACTGGAACCAGGACGGTGACTTCATCGATGCCGGCGAAACCCTCGTGTCGACGACCAACACGGCGGTGGTAACTACCAGCCGCAGCGCCACCTTTGCGGTGCCTACAACTGCCAAAAACGGGAAAACCCGCCTGCGCATCGTGATGAGCGACAACTCGGCTACTAACTATTGCGGTACCTACAGCTACGGCGAAACCGAAGACTACTCACTCACCGTGAGCGGCGGTACTACCGTGGCTCCAACCCTGGCCGGCGACGCCCCAACCCGCACCGAACTGCGTACCCTGAGCCTGTTCCCGAACCCCGCTACCGACGTGCTGAACCTGGCGCTGAGCGACAACGCCCCCATCAGCAGCGTAACGGTGCATGACCTGCGCGGGGCCCGCGTCGAAGGCGCTAGCTTTGGCGATGGCACGCTGCGCATCGGCAACCTGGCCAAGGGCATGTATACCCTCACCGTGAGCGACGGCGAGCACGTGTATCACCAGCGCTTTGTGAAGGAGTAGGTCTTATCGAGCTTGAAACAGAAAAGGGCTTCCGGCATTGCCGGAAGCCCTTTTTGCATGAATTAACCAGTGCCCGAAAGCCGGTGGGCAGGGGTTGGCCAGCGTTTATTGCAGCGAGTAATCCAGCTTCAGCATGAGGGTGCCGAAGCCGTCGAGGCTGGCCGAAGCGCCGCCCAGGCGCTTGTTGCTGATGTCGTCGAGCTGGTCGGTGGTGGTGAAGTAGTAGTTGCCTTCGAGGCCGGCACGCCAGCGGTCGAACAGGTGCACGCTGAAGCCCGCGCCCACGGGAAAGGCCCCGGCCAGGGCCGGGTAGTCGTTGCGCTCGGGGGCAAGGAAGGCCGTATTGCTGGTGGCGCGGCTGGTGCCCAGGTACGACTGCGGGTCGTAGAGCAGCACGCCCGCGCCGCCCTGCACGTACAGCTGCACAATGGGCGGCTCGCCACTGAAGGCCGCAAAAACAGACTCGTCGTTCAGAATATCGTAGCGCAGAAACACCGTGCCCAGGCCATTGCGGCTGGTGAAAGCCAGGCCGCGGTCGCGCAGGTTGTCGCGCGCGCCCAGCGCAACGTAGCTGAACTCGCTGCCCAGGTGCAGGTGCGGCGTGAGGCGATAGAGCACGCCGAGGCTGCCGGCCGGGCCGTAGAAATTGTCGCCGGGGCTGTTGCCCAGGTCGCCGTTGTAGAGGCCGGTGCCGCCGGCCAGGGTCACGTGCAGCGGGCCCTGGTAGTAGGGGCGACCCTGGGCGTTGTAGTGGCGCACCTGCCGCTGATGCTGGGCGGCGGCGGGCCGGGCGGCCAGGGCACTGGCGGCCAGCAGGCCCAGAACAAATGCTCGAAAGCGCATACGCAAAGTTGTTGGTGGAAATGAGGCCGCCTATACGGCCCTAACGCGGCCGGGGCCGAAACAGGTGCCCGGCCGGGCTTACTTAAATGTGCCCTGCGGGTCGGGCAGCTTGGCCAGCAGGTCCGAAACGAGGTTGAAATCGAGGCTACTGGGGCTGATGTTCTGGCCTTTATGCACAGCCTCCCAGGCTTCGGCATATTTCTCCTGGTAGAACAAGGCCCGGGCCAGCTCCTGCCACGCGTTGGCATTGGTGGGGGCGAGCGTGGTGGCGCGCTGCAACAGGTCGAGGCCGGCGGCGAGGTCTTTTTTCTTTTTGGTCTGGCCGTAGCGGATGAGGTAGCTGGTGCCCAGGTCGCTCAGCAGCAGGCTGCTGGTGGGGGCCAGGGCCAAGCCGGAGGTGAGCAGGCCAATGGCGGCATCGGGGGTGGGCTGGGCGCTGGCCACAATGCCCAGCCCACGGTAGGCATCGGCATTGCGGGGGTCGAGCAGCCAGGCCAGGTTGAAGCGGTAGGCAGCGGTATCGGGCTGGTTTTCGCTCAGGTACTCGAAGCCTTTGGTGGCAAAAAACGCGCTGGCCTCGGCCGGCGAGGCGAAGCTGGCGGCAATGGCCTTAAGCTGCGCCTCGCCGATAACCTGGGTGGCCTGGGCCGGCGTGAGGCCGCCGAACAGCGGCTGCAAACGGGCCGCGCGGGGCGCAGAAGCCGCAGCGGAAGCCAGGCTGCCATCGGCGTTGGCGCGGCCTTTGCGCTGGGCCTGGGTGGGCGCGGCCCCCAGCAGGCCCAGCACGAGCAGCACGGCCAGCACCGGCGAAACAGATTTTAGCGAGGCGAAAATAAACACGGAGTGGAAATAAGGGGCGACGGATGCGGCCGGGCGAAATAGCCGCCAGAAGCCGGTTCCGGCAAAGATAAAGCCAACGCTGCCAAGCAGGGCGCTAGGCTGGCGGCGGGGCCGGGGCAAACTGTAGCCCGCCGCCCGGCGTAGGTGAAGCTACTGTCCTGGTTTTCGGCGACAGCTCACCCCGTTCATTTTGAAATGCGTCGTTTCCTTTTGCTGACTCCCGTGGCCGTGCTACTGGCCGCCATGGTCATCATCTTAGCCACCGAATATGCGATGGCCCGCCCCAGCCACCGCACCAAAGACGTGACCTACGTACCCGCCACTGCCCCCGATTTCGATAAGGAACGCCACATTCTGGACGTGTACGCGCCCAAAAAGGCCGCCCCCAATACGGCCGGCTACCCCGTCGTCCTCTTCATTCACGGCGGCAGCTGGACGAGTGGCAACAAGAACATCTACACCTTCATCGGCCGGCGGCTGGCCAAGCAGGGCGTGGTGGCCGTGGTGATTAACTACCGCCTCGCGCCCCCCGTGCACGTGCCCGAGCAGGCCGCCGACTGCGCCCGCGCCCTGGCCTGGACGGTAGCCAACATCAAGCAGTACGGCGGCGACCCGGCCCGCGTGTTTGTGATGGGCCATTCGGCCGGCGGCGGCCTGGCGGCGCTATTGGCCACCGACGATGCCCTGCTGGCCGCCAACGGCCTGCCCCAGAACCCGGTGAAGGGGGCCATTATGGACGACCCGGCGGGGCTGGACATGTATAGCTACCTCAAGGAAATGAAGTACGAAGGCGACGCGCAATACCTCATGCCCTTCGGCAACGACCCGGCGGGGTGGAAGGAAATGTCGGCCATCTATAAAATCAAGCCCAATCTGCCGCCCTTCATCTTCTACATTGGCGGCGAAACGTACCCGAGTATCAGCGGCAGCTCGGGGCGGTTTCGGGATAGGCTGAAGGCAACGGGACAGCCCGCGCCGTACACGATTATTCCCGGCCGGCACCACATTCCGATGGTGTTGCAGCTGTACTGGCAGCACAACATCATTTACCAGGGGCTGCTGAAGTTTGTGGGGGCGTGAGGTGGGCAACTCATTGGGGCCGGTGGGCAGTCAGTTACCTTCCGAACCCAACGGGTCGCTCTTGAGGGGCAACTCGGGGTTTGGACAATCGGGTGAACCGGCGTTCCCGACGGGACAATACCGAGAATCTTTCTGGCCAACCGCTCCTTTGGCTAAACCCCTCGCCGCTACCCGGCACCAAGGGCCAGTTGGTCACTGCAGAGCAATACGAGTTTAAGAAACTTGTCCACGAATCGATTACGAAATGCCCTGTAGAGATGATTTTCATAAACGCAAAACCAAACGCCTTCCCGGGGATAGGCAAACAGGATTTTTGGGGCAGTTGGGAAGTGCCAAAAGCCCGTCCTCATCTGGGAATAGTCGAATAACATAACTTTAGTTATAAGCACCCTCTTGGAATCATGGTAGTTTTCCGGTCTTTTTTCGGGTGTAGAGCGCTTTGGCACTTTGTGGGGTTACTTTGCCGGGCCTTCCGCATTGTTTCCTCGCCCGTTTTCGCTACCCATGCCCGCTTTCTCGGCTCAGTTGCGCGTGGCCGGCCACGTCCTGCCCGTGCTCCGCTGCGCTTACCAGACCCACCAGGTCACCGACGGCCGCGGCCGTGTGACCGCCAAGGTGCGGTACCAGCCTGTCGAGCTGCTGCTCGATGTGCCCGACCACGATGTGCTGCTAGCGTGGGCCGCCGACCCCCACAAGCGGCAGGCCGCCGACATCGTCTTTCACGACCCGACTACCGGCAGCGCCACCGAGACGCTGCACCTAGCCGCCGCTTACTGCGTGGGCTATTCCGAGAACTTTGCCGAGGGCGATGCCGGCACCGGGGCCTACCAGTGCCACCTGACCCTCTCCGACCCCGACGGCTTCACGCTGCTCTCCGGCGGGCCAGCAGGGCCGCAGCA
>JALYUH010000040.1 GCA_030853985.1 Bacteroidota bacterium
GCCTGAAACTCGCCCTGCACGCCCCGGATAGTCAGCTTGTCATCGAGGGTGTAGGTGCTGCGGAACTGCTCGTAGCGGCCGTTGAGGCTGCTAAGCACGTTGCTGGCGCGGGCCCAGTCGGCGGGAGCCCAGCCGCGGCGGTCTTCGCGCACCTTATCGAGGAAGCGGGTGTAGGTATCGAGCAGCTGCGGGGCGGTGAGGCGGGCCACCACGATGCGCTCGCGGAAGAAGTCCGATACGGCTGTGTCGCTGGCCGCGCCGCTGGGCACGGTTTCGCTGGTGCCAGCGCTGTTGCCCGAGCTGGGGTTGATGATGGTGGTGCCCGGGCGGGCGGCGGTGCCGGCGGGCACGGTGGTGGTGCGCGTGGTGCGGCGGATAACCTTGCCGGTGGCCGGGTCGAGGTCTTCGGTTACTTCCGTTACCTGCTCGGTGCCGGGCTTGGGGGCGGTGGTGCTAGTTCTGGCCGGGGTGGTGGTTTTGGTCTGGGCGTGGGCGGCCGAGAGGGGCAGGGCCAGCAGCAGGGCCAAAAAGGGAGCGTTTTTCATGGGAGCAAGGAGGTTGACTGCGCCTTTAACGGCAGAAGGAAGCCCGCCGGCCAGATTGGCGGCGGCGCACTGGCCCCAAATGCAAGCTTCGCGCCACATCGGGTTGGCCGGCAGCAAAATTAATCGTACTCTTACGGCGCGGCTGATGGTCAGTTCGCTGCCGGCTGGCCGGTGCTTTCTTTCCCCTCATTTTATCCCGATGAAAGGCGCGTATTCTACCTATTTCGACAACCTGTTTCTGAGCCTGCGCATGGCGCGGCCCGACTACAAGGCCCAGGCCCAGTACAGCCTGCGCACCCTGCGCGAGGCGGCGCTGGGGGCGGCCTTCACGCCGCTGCTGGCCGCGCTCGAAACGGCCATCGATGGCTTCGACGAGAACCTGACCGACAGCCGCCAGTCGACGGCCGGCGGCACGGGGGCCTTCCACGCGGCCCGCAAGGCGTGGCTCGAATTCGTGGACGATACCCTGAAGGACTACGTGACGCCCAAGCTGCGCAAGCTGCCGGTGTACGCCGACTTCAAGAAGTTTGGCAAGAGCAAGCTCGCCGGCCTCTACCAGCCCCGGCTGCTCACCGAGTCGAAGGCGCTGCTCGACCTCTACAAAGCCCAGCAAAAGGCCCTCTACCCCGAAATGGGGGCCGAGGCGCAGCAGCTGTACGACGCCCTGGATGCCGCCGACGAAACCCGCGACACCCAGGAAGGCGACATCACCGAAGCCCAGCTGGCCCTGGCCAACGACCGCGCCGCCATTGCCCGCGCCCAGCGCCGCCTCAAGGCCCAGCTGGAACTCACGTTTGAGGACGCGGCGAAGGTGTACAGTTTCTTTGACTTCGCGAAGGCGCGCGGTAATAAAAAAGCTTCCAAAGACACTTCTGGCCCATCTAATGCCTAAAGCGGCCGTACCGAGGTACGCTCCACTTCCATGTCATGTCGAAGCCGGTCGTACCTCGGTACGGTCGGCTTCCGCCTATGCCGGAGGGCCCCGTACCTCGGTGCGAGTGGCTTTAGCAATGCTTGAAGAGGGTTGTACCTCGGTACGACCGACTTCGGCAGCTCCGGAAGGGCATTGTACCGAGGTACGGTGGGTTTGCGGTATCGCCGGCAGCCCTGCGTACCTCGGTACGGCCTATCTTCGCTGGCCCAACCAAGGGGAATTCTCATGGCCAAAACGAGCAAGCCCACCGCCGCCCCCGTCCCGCAACCGCCCTACCTCTAGCACGTGCATCTGCGCAACGTGCCACCCCTGCGCGACGTGCAAGCCGACTTCAAGCCGGGTCTGAATATCATCATCGGCAAGAATGGCTCGGGCAAGACGAATTTTATGAAGCTGGTGAGTGAATTGGCGGATTTGGATACTGAAAAGCATAGAGGCATTGGATGCACAGTCACTCTTGCGGCTTATGGCCACGATATAAATCTTGCATTTGAAGCAAGAAAAGCGCAAAAAAAGGTGTCAAAGCAATCAATTACCTTACGAACCAATACTGCTCGCACTCCTTTAGTTGTAGTAGCATCTAGTGGCTCAGAAACGGCAAAACATGAATCGGCATTAGCTGCCACGTTTGTAGTTGCTTCAGCCGTTGGTTCGGCATCATGGGAAGCAGGCTACGATATAGTGTCCATTTGGCATGGATTGCCAAATCATACATTGGAAATTATCGACAAGAGCGCAGAACTATCGTTCGATAACCAAGCAGAAATGATAATGTCAAGCGAAGTTTGGGCGCAGAAAGGTGTGTTTGAGCGTGCATTGTTTGATTCGATAATACCCTACGGTTTCAGTAGTTTGGCAAAGGAGTTCATTACTATTGACCCTGCTCCATTACATCATCTCATCCTGGAAGCGATAGCAGCACAACTAGAGACTATAAATCTCTACTTACCGGTTTATTCACCAATTGAGAAAGTACGCTTAGGTGAACAATTCCGAGTATATCACAACTCTACTACAGACGAAAAAATCGTCAAAGGCTTGATGTTGGAATATCTGGTAGCAGGTGATTGGTTACCTTTTAGTGCATTATCGGACGGTACGAAGAGGATTTTCTACCTAATTGGAGAATTGAAGGCTAATAGTATGCTTTTTGATGATGATTTTACTTCCATAAAAGACAAAATCATCTTCCTCGAAGAACCCGAACTCGGCATCCACCCCGACCAGCTCCAACTGCTGCTGCAACTCATCCGCGAAGTATCAAATGAGCATCAGGTGATACTGACGACGCACTCGCCGCAGACGCTGGACATGCTGAGCGCGCAGGAACTGGACCGCATCACTATCTGCGAGTTCATCCCCGGCAAGGGCACGCAGATGCGCAAGCTGAGTCCTGCTAAGCGCAAAAAAGCCAAAGCCTACCTCGCCGATGAAGGCTTCCTGAGCGAGTTCTGGCGCTTCTCGAACCTCGAAGACCCCGACTAGGGCGCGGCACATGGCAAAGAAGGCAGCAAAAGCGGTTTTCCGGGTGGGGCTACTCGGCGAATCGCCGAACGACACGAAGGCCGTGGCGCGCCTGCTCGCGCCCCACTACGGCGGGCGGGTGGAGTTCTTTCCGCTGGTCGACAACATCACCGGCGACAACCTGGAAATGGCCGGTACTTTCCGCCTCCTGCGCCGCGAATACCAGTACGAGCGCCCCAACCTGGTCGTCGTCATCCGCGACCTCGACGCGCTGGAAACAGACAAAGTGCAGCTACGGAAGCGGAACGACTATTTCAAAAAGGTGAAGAAGCAGGTGGGTGAGAGCAGTCTTTTTTTGCTCAACATCTACAGCATCGAAGCCCTGATTGCGGCCGACATCGACCTGTTCAACGACCACTACGAAGTGCAGTGCGTAGTGCCGGCCGATGTGATGACCATCGAGAAGCCCGTGGAGGTGTTGAAGGCGGCCACCCAGCGCAGCAAGCTCCGCTACCTCGAAGGCCACTGCGGCGACCTGCTGGCCCGCGCCAGCTACGACACGCTGCTGCGCAACTGCCGCTATTTCCGCCGGTTCGATGCCGACTTCGCGGCGCGGCTGCCCGTCGCTTCGGCGGCCTGAAGAATACCGCACCGCAGCGCGAAACGGTGCCGCTCCATCCATTCCACCCCGCTTTTCCCTATGCCCCGACTCCTACTGCTGCGAGCGCTGCTGCGGGCGCTGCTGCGGGCCGGACAACCGGAGGTTCAGTTTTCCACTTACCACCGCGAATACGCGCTCAAGTACTACGGCCGGCACTCCGTTAGGCTTCCCCGCCCTCTGCCTTATATCAAAGCCGCGTATTTTGCCACGTATATATTGACTGCACAGGGGCTGGCTGTCTATAAGCGAAATATTGAAACAGCTGCTGCTCCCAGTCTCCTTTTCAAAACCCCGCTAAAGCCAGGACAGGCATCAGTATTTTATCGAGCTATCAACCACCTCAACGTGGATGCAATGGCGCGGGAAAGTGTCCGCCCAGGCATCGACGACGGCTTTCAAGTGGAAGTAAAGGTGAAGAAAGCCGGTCGCCAAACTTCGTTTTTCTGGAGCAATACCTACGTAGCTCCACTATTCGAACTATTATCGGTAGTCAATACCTTGTCGCCGGATTCGCTGAGATTTTATCCGGTGGCTGAGGAAAAGGCCCTCATCCAGTACCTGCAAAAAGCAGCTGCTACCCACTGACGAGAAGGAAGATTCCCCGGGTTGGACCTAATCTGCCAAGGCTTTCCTTAGCCCGGTTTTCGGCGTAGCGAGCAGCTACGCCGAAAACCGCAGCCGCTGGGCCGTAGCGCGAACCTGCCGGTTAGCGCCTTCCCGCGCCGATGGCAACCGCTGCAATGGCACACGTGGAATACGCGGACTACAAAGTCCGCGCTACGGCCTCGGTCAGCGCTTCTTTCACGCGCCGCAGGTCGCCGTCGGTCATGGCGGTGCCGCTGGGTAGGCACAGGCCCCGGGCAAACAGGTCTTCGCACACCGCGCCGCCATACATGGGCGCGGCGGCGAACAGGGGCTGCAGGTGCAGCGGCTTCCAGAGCGGGCGGCTCTCGATGTTGCGGGTTTCGAGGTGCAGGCGCAGGGTTTCGGGCGTGGCAGCGGGGGCGGTGGGGGCGTCGGCCGGGTTCAGCAGGATGGTGGTGAGCCAGCGGTTGGAGCGGCTGCCGGCGGGCTCGGGAGCCAGGGCTACCGTGATGCCGGGAATGGTGGCGAGGTGCTCGCGGTACCAGTCGAACAGCTGGCGGCGGCGCTTCACCCGCTCGGCCAGCAGGCCCATCTGCCCGCGCCCGATGCCGGCCAGAATGTTGCTGAGCCGGTAGTTGTAGCCGGTTTCGGAGTGCTGGTAATGCACGGCCGGGTCCTTGGCCTGGGTGGCCAGATAGAGGGCTTTTTCGGCCAGCGCCTTATCGTAGGTCACGAGCGCGCCGCCGCCGCTGGTGGTCAGAATCTTGTTGCCATTAAACGAAAACACGCCCACCCGCCCGAAGCCACCCAGCGGCTGCTGCTGCCACTCCGAACCCAGGGCCTCGGCCGCATCTTCGAGCATGGGAATGTCGAATTCCTTGGCCAGCGCCAGGATTTCGGGCAGCTTCGCCGGCATGCCGTAGAGGTGCACCAGCATGAGGGCCTTGGGCTTTTTGCCCTTGGCCAGGCGGTCGATAATGGCCTCGCGCAGGCGGTCGGGGCAGAGGTTCCAGGTGTCGGGTTCGCTGTCAATGAATACCGGCGTAGCGCCCAGGTACACGATGGGGTTGGCCGTGGCCACAAACGTGAACGAGGGGCACAGCACCTCATCGCCCGGCCCCACGCCCAGCAAAATCAGCCCCAAATGAATGGCGGCCGTACCCGAGTTCAGCGCCACGCAGTACGGCACGCCCACCGCCGCGCAAATGTCGGCCTCGAAGCCGGTGATATTGGGTCCGGCCGGGGCCACCCAATTATCCTCGATGGCCTTGTGCACATAGTTGAGCTCGTGCCGCCCAAGGTGGGGCGGAGAAAGGTAGAGACGGTCGTAATCCTGGCTACGCATTATCAGTTAAGAGTTAAGAGTTAGGAGTTAAGAGTTTTCGCGGGTGGAGCGAACGATGGCGCTCAACATGCGGCGTAACTCTTCGGCATCAGCCAGTAATGATTCGGCCAGGCGGGTATCCAGGCAGTCTGTTTCGCTGAGCAGGCGTAGCCAGTAGTGGGTTTCACGGGCCTCTTTGTAGGCAATGCTACATTTGGCAGCGAAGTCTCGCCGGGAAAAGCCGCCGGTTGCTTCCTCCATGTTGGCGCAGATGGAAGTGCCGCTACGTAGCAGTTGGTCAGCCAGAGCTCGGGGCTGCCCTTGCTCCAGCAAGTGTTTGTAGAGCTTCACAATGCGCTTCGCAAACACGAAACTCTTATGCAATACAGTTCCCTCCGATTCCATAACTCTTAACTCCCAACTCTTAACTCTTAACTGGTTTAGCCGGCACGCCCACGGCCGTAATATTGGCCGGCAAGTCGCGCACGGCCACGGCACCGGCTCCCACGATGGTGTTTTCGCCCACCCGCACGCCCTGAATCACGGTGGCATTCGTGCCAAGGTAAACGCCGGGGGCGAGCTGCGCCGCGCCGCCCACGTTGGCGTGGGGCATCAGGGAGCAGAAATCGGCCAGCTCGGCATCGTGGCCCACCGTGCAGCCCAGGTTGAGCAGCACGAAGCGGCCCAGAGTGATGTCGCAGGTGAGTACGCAGCTTTGCTGGATGAGGCAACCAGCCCCTAGTGCAACGCGCTGGCGCGGGTGCAGCGCCACGCCTGGGTGTACCAGGCTCGGGAAACTAAGCTGTGGCGAGGTAAGGCGGGCCACCACGGATGCCCGCCCAGCCGAGCTGCCCACGGCCACGGCTACGGCCAGCGGCTCGGGCGTGGCGTTGAGGTCGGCGCTGGTGCCGAGGTAGGGGAGGCCGGCCACGGTGGGCGTAGCGGGGGCGTGGTCATCATAAAAGCCGCGTAACTGCCAGGTGGGTTGGGCATCGTTCAGCTGCTGAATGAGCAGCAGCACCTCCCGGCCCAGCCCGCCCGCGCCGAAAATGACGAGCGGAGGCCGCGTATCGGCTGGCTCGATGTCGTATTCTGAAAAGAAAAGCTGGGTCATGCAATGACTTACGAAGAAAGCGGCGGCGGTGGGCTACCCCGGAAAGCAGTAGTCGTAGCCTGGCCGGGCGCATTGATGCCGCGCGCGCCCAGTACCCGGCCGGCCGTGCGCCATAAAATGCGCAGGTCCAGCGCCAACGACAAATGGTCGACGTACCACCCGTCAAAGGCAAATTTTTCTTCCCAGCCGATGGCGTTGCGGCCGTTCACCTGGGCCCAGCCGGTGAGGCCAGGGCGTACTTCGTGGCGGCGGGCCTGCGCGGGCGAGTACAGCGGCAGGTACTCGGGCAGCAGCGGGCGCGGGCCCACTAGGCTCAGGTCGCCGCGCACGATGTTCCAGAGCTGCGGCAGCTCGTCGAGCGAGGTGGCGCGCAGCCAGCGGCCCAGCGGCGGCAGGCGCTGCGCATCGGGTAGCAGCTGGCCAGTGGCGTCGCGGGCCTCGGTCATGGTTTGCAGCTTATACAGCGTGAACAGCCGCCCGTGCCAGCCCGGCCGCGCCTGCCGAAATAGCCAACGGCCCCGGTTCTGCCCCGCCGCCAGCGCCGCCGCGGCTGCCAGCAGCGGTAGCGACAGCAGCAGCAGCGGCCCGGCCAGGGCCAGGTCGAGCAGGCGCTTGCCACGCCGGGCGTAGAAGGAGGGTTGCATGTTGAGGGTTGCATGTTGAGTTGCCTCAGCCATAATCAAAGGTAGGACTCGGTACTTTGCCGGCTGAAACCGGCTGCGTGTTGGGCCACCCAAAACGAACTCAACATGCAACCCTCAAAACTAAACCCTTCCCAGATGCTCGTCTTCCCCAACGCCAAGCTCAACCTCGGCCTCTACGTTACCCAGCGCCGGCCCGACGGCTTTCACACCCTCGAATCCGTCTTCGTACCCCTGCCTTGGACCGATGCGTTCGAAATGCTCCCGGCCGCGCCCGGCCAGCCCACCAGCCTCACGCTCACCGGCCGCCCCATTCCCGGCAACCCGGCCACCAACCTCTGCGTGCGGGCCTACGAGCTGCTGCAAGCCGATTTCCCCGCGCTGCCGCCGGTGCAGCTGTACCTGCATAAAATAGTGCCCATTGGGGCCGGCCTGGGCGGCGGCTCGGCCGATGCGGCGTTTGCGTTGCGGGCGGCCAACGACCTGTTCAACCTGAATCTCGCGGCCGAAGCGCTGGAAAACTACGCCCGCCGCCTGGGCTCCGACTGCGCCTTCTTCATCCGCAACCAGCCCGTGCTGGCCGTGGAAAAAGGCGATGTATTCGAGGCAATCGACCTGAATTTGAAAGGCACCGGCTGCGTGGTGGTGTATCCCAACCTGCACATCAGCACCGCCGAAGCCTACGCCCGCATCGTCCCGCAGCCGCCGCCGCACCCGTTACGCGAGGCCCTGGCGCAGCCGATGAGCACCTGGCGCGACACCGTGCGCAACGACTTCGAAACGGCCCTCACGCCCGGCCACCCGGTGCTGGCCGAAATCAAGCAGCAGCTGTATGCCGCGGGCGCTACTTATGCGAGCCTGTCGGGCTCCGGCTCGGCCGTGTATGGCTGGTGGGAAACCGGCGCGCCAGCGGCAATGGAGTGGTCTGACGACTACACGGTGTGGCAGGGCGCGCTGTAGAGACGCGTATTTGCGTCTCATCGTTGAACGACGACGCTTGAACTTCTTCCGGTGACTCCCGAACGGCGCAGACGACGAGACGCAACTATGCGTCTCTACCCCGGGGAAACCGGCGCTAAATCCGGCTGCTTGTCCCGCATGAGCCGCGCCACGAGCGGATGAATGAGCACGCTGAGCACGATGAGCAGCGTGCCGATGTAAAAACCCGTGCTCATGCGCTCGCCGTTGAACTGCGGCGCGTGCAGCAGCCCCTTGGTGTGCAGCCAGTAGATAGCGGCGGCCATCGAAATGCCATACACCGGCTCCAGGTTAATGGTTAGGTTCACGGCGAAAGGGGACAGGCGCTTCATCAGCTCCACCGACGTGGAGAAGGCGTACACCGTGCACACGCCCGCCAGCAGGCCCAGCCAGAGCCAGTCGTAGCCTTGCCAGGCCAACTGCAGGCCGCGCCCTTCGGTGAAGTAGCGGCTATAAACCGGGAAAAACAGCGCGATGCTCAAACAAGCGCCCGCCATCTCGTAAAACGTAAGCCGTAGCGGCGGGTGCAGCTTAATCAGCTTCGAGTTCAGCACGCTGAACAGCGCCGACAAGCCCGCCGACAGCACCGCCACGCCCAGGCCCAGCAGCTGGTCGAGCTCGGCCTGGCTCACCAGGTACAGGCCCACCATCGTAATCAGGCCCAGGCCCACCTCGTAGCCGCGCACCCGCCGCCACAGCAGCAGCGGCTCCAGCAGCGACGTCCACAACGCC
>JALYUH010000049.1 GCA_030853985.1 Bacteroidota bacterium
CCTGCACCGATACGGTGGTATCGGTGACGATTATTCGGCCGTCATCGGATTTCACCACGGGCAGGGGCGGCAGCTCGGGTACGGGCTCGGGGGCCGGAGCGTAAATCGGCCCGGCGGCCGGGGCCGGTTCGGCGGGTGCAGTCACCAAAGCGGCCCCGGAAGGTTGTTCCGGGGCCACGTTGGGTTGGGGAGCGTTGGGCTGGGCTTCGAAGGGGTTCATGGTCTTGGAAACAGCCGGAATGGTGCTGGTGGGGCGGCTCCAGGTGGGGGCTGCCGTGCGGGTAGCGGCGGGAATTAGCCCCGCCGCTACGCTCGCTCAATTGTTTACTTTCAGGAGCTCCACGTCGAAAATCAACGCGGTATCGCCGGGGATGTCGCGGCCCGCGCCGCGCTTGCCATAGGCCAGGTCGGAGGGGATATAGAGGCGGTATTTCGAGCCTTCGGGCATCAGTTGCAGGGCTTCGGTCCAGCCGGCAATCACGCCATTCACGGGGAAGGTGGCGGGCTGGCCGCGCTGGTAGCTGCTGTCGAACACGGTGCCGTTAATCAGGGTGCCGTGGTAGTGCGTCGTGACCGACGATTTCAGGCTGGGCTTGGCCCCCGTGCCCTGCGTGATTACCTCGTACTGCAGGCCGCTGGGCAGGGTGGTGACGCCGGCTTTGCTGGCGTTTTCGGCGAGGAAGGCTTCGCCTTCGGCTTGGTTGTTTTTCATGGATTCGAGGTCTTGGGTGTTGTCGTCTTCATCGGCACCGCTGCCCATCTGCTCCTGCAGTTGTTGCATGGCGGCCTGCATTTCTTCCTGCGTAAGGCGGCTGGGGAGGCCCTGGAGGCCTTCTTTCAGGGCTCCGGCCAGGGTATCCACGTCGAGGTCGAGGCCCTGCTGGGCAAAGTTGCGGGCCAGGTCGCGGCCAATGATATAGCTCACCTGAGCTTGGTGGGAATCGAGGTTCATAAAACCAGGAGGGGAAATTGGGGTGAAGCGGCGACGGCCGCAGAGGCCCGCCGTTCGCCGTTGTAAAAAGTGTTGCCACCGGTTACGCCGTGGCGGGGACAAAGTTCCAAAAGCCGCGCCGAACCCATCGGGTCCGTCGCATTGGCCGGAACTGCAACAAAAAAGCCCGGCTAATGGACCGGGCTTTTTCAATAAATAACGCGAATAGGGCAGCCTAGCAATAAAATAGCGCCTAGTGATAGTGATAATGGTCGTCGTCGCCGTGGAAGAAGAACGTCAGGTCCAGGCCCGCCAGTTTGGCAGCCAGGTACGCCACGCCGCCGGCCAGCAGCAGCGAGGAAAACGAGAAGGCAGTGGTCTTTTTCATAATCAAGTGAAGAAATAAGCGGGGGTAATTCTAATGCAAATATACGACATCTAGCGGAAAATGTTAGGCATGCAGCATAAATAATGCTGTGGTAACATTGCCTGATGAGCTGACCGCCAACCCAGTGCAAACGCATGCGCGGACCAAAAGCCCGCGCTACACCCCGAAATCGGCCACTTCGCGCACGCCGCCCACGGGCAGGTCGGCCAGCCAGATATTGGCCACCCGCACCCGCACCAGGCGCAGGGTAGGGAAGCCCACGGCGGCCGTCATCTTGCGCACCTGCCGGTATTTGCCCTCGGTGAGGGTGATGCTGACCCAGGAGGTGGGCCCGTGGCGGTCGTCGCGGATTTTGCGGCTGCGCGGGGCGAAGGCCGGGGCGGGGTCGAGGCGGGCGGCGGTGCAGGGGCTGGTGCGGTAGCGCACGTCGTGAATACCGATTTCGACGCCGGTTTGCAGCTCGGCCAGGGCGGCATCGGTAATCAGGCCGTCGACTTGGGCGTAGTATTCCTTTTCCACTTTTTTGCTGCGCACCAGCTCGCTCGTGCGGCCGTCGGTGGTGAGCAGGAGCAGGCCTTCGCTGTCCTCATCGAGCCGGCCGATGGCCATAATGCCTTCGGGGAAGTCGTGAAACTCGCCCAGCTTTTTCTTTTTGGCCTCGCCCACAAACTGGCTGAGGTAGCCATAGGGCTTATGAATGAGAAAGTGACGGTGCGGCATGCGATAAAGAAATAAGCCCACCGCGCGGGCAGCGACGGGCTCAGCAAAGGTAAAAAAGGAGCGGTGGCCTCCAGCCCGTTGTAGTAGCTTCCGGGTTGGCGTACAGGTGGAAAGCCGTAGCGCGAACTTTGTAG
>JALYUH010000050.1 GCA_030853985.1 Bacteroidota bacterium
GGCCTATGACGAGGCCGTGCCCAAGGTGCCCGGGGCGGCCCTCAGCACCAACGCTGCCAAACAGCTCCGCCAACTTCTGAAGGCCAACCCCGACCTGCAGTTCGAGCTGGAAATGGAATGCACGACCCTGCCCGACGAGAAAAGCTACAACGTGGTGGGCGAAATCAAGGGCAGCAAATTCCCCAATGAAATCATCACCGTGGGCGGCCACCTCGACTCGTGGGACCTGGCCCAGGGCGCGCACGACGATGGTACCGGCTGCGTGCAAAGCATGGAGGCGCTGCGCTTGCTGCACGCCGCCGGCTTCCGGCCCGAGCGCACCATCCGGGCCGTGCTGTTCATGAACGAGGAAAACGGCACGCGCGGCGGCACCGAGTACGCCCGCCTGGCCCAGCAGAACCAGGAAACCCACGTGGCCGCCATCGAGAGCGACGGCGGCGGCTTCACCCCGCGTGGCTTCACGCTGGAAGCCGACCCGGCCACGGCGGCCAAAATCATGCGTTGGGCTCCGCTGTTCCGGCCCTACCACGCCGCCGACCTGCTGCCCGGCCACTCCGGCACCGACATCGAACCCCTGGAAGCCGCCGTGCACCCCAAGGCCCTCATCGGCTACAAGTGCGACTCGCAGCGCTATTTCGACCTCCACCACACGGCCGCCGATACCTTCGACAAAGTGAACCGCCGGGAGCTGGAATTAGGCGGAGCCAGCATGGCCAGCCTCATCTACCTGCTGAGCAAGTACGGCCTGTAGGCAGTAGTTGACCCAAGTTGCGAGCTATTCAGCCCAGCCCCAGCGGGGCGACATATCGGTAGCAATATTGGCCGATTCAGGTTTATCAAAGCCCCAGCGGGGCGACCTTCGTTTAACGAGTGTCGCCCCGCTGGGGCTGATACCTGTTTTTTCTGCTGCCTACTACCAATATATCGCCCCGCTGGGGCCCACGCACACAACCCGTAATTGGGGTTAATCCGCGCAAATCAGCGATTTAGTTTTGCCCCAGAATCGAGAACAGCTCGTCCAGCTTGGGGGTGAGGATGATGTCGGTACGCCGGTTTAGGGCCTTGTTGGCGGGCGTGTCGTTGGCCACCAGGGGCATGTACATCGAGCGGCCCGACGGGGTAACCTGGGCGGGGTCCATGCCGGCGGTAGTCAGCAGGCGGGTGATTTCGGTGGCGCGCATCACGCTCAGGTCCCAGTTATCCTTCGCGCCGCTGGCTGTCTGGCCCTTAATGGGCACGTTGTCGGTGTGGCCTTCCACAAGCACGTTCACGTCTTTGTTGTCTTTGAGGGCGACGGCCAGCTTGCCCAGGGCATCCTGGCCTTTAGGGTCTACTTTGGTCGAGCCCGACTTAAACAGCAACTGCTCGGACAGCGACACGTACACCTTGCCGTTTTTCACGCTCACCTGCAAATCCTGGGCGTTGAAGCCCAGCAGGGCATCCGAAACGCGCTGGCGCAGGGCCTTGGTGGCCGCATCTTTCTGGGCCAGGGCGTTTTGCAGGTCGGCGATGCGGGCGTTTTTGCTTTGCAGGTCGGCGTCCTTGCTCTGCAGGTCGGCATTTTTATTTCTGATGTCCGTTTCGGCATCGCCGAGGTTCTGGTTCAATTGGTTTACCTGCTGGTTTTTGCTGAGCAGGGAGCCGCGCAGGTCCTCCTCATTGCGGGCTTTGGCGGCGGCCAGGGCGGTTTTTTCGAGCGTCAGCTGGTCGCGCGATTTGGTAAGGTCGGCATTCTGCTGTTGCAGGGCCGCAATTTCTTTCTGGTTGCAGCCCGGCAGGGCCAGCAGCGTGGCACCAACCAGTAGGGTGGGGAAGAAGCGAAAATTCATGACGGAGAAACAGAAGTAAAAAGATGTCCGGACCGCAAAATGGTCGGTTCTTCAAACGGAGCCCTCCCGCTGGGGTTACCTTTGGCCAACTTCTATGCACTTCCTTCCCTTCGTTAATAACGTCCGGCGGCGGCTGGCCGCCGGGCGCTACGCCGCCGGCCTTGCCTTGGTGCTGCTGGGTGCCGCCGGCCCGGCCACCGGACCAGTACGGGCCGGCGGCTTGCCACCCAGCCCGCCATCCCGCCCGCCACAACCCGCTGAGCGCTATTGGATAACGCTGCGCGATAAGGCCGGCGTCCGGTTCAGCCCGCAACGCTACTTCGCCCCCGAAGCCCGCGCCCGCCGCCGCCGCCAGCACCTGCCCGCCTTCGAAGCCACCGACCTGCCCGTGCGGCCCGACTACCTGGCCGCCATCGCGGCCCGCGTGGACACCGTGACGCTGGTGAGCCGCTGGTTTAATGCCCTGAGCTGCCGGGCCACGCCCGCCCAGGCAGCCGCCCTGCGCCAGCTGCCCGGTGTGCGC
>JALYUH010000081.1 GCA_030853985.1 Bacteroidota bacterium
TCGGTGCCGCCATACAATACGCACGGTACTTGAGCGTCGAGGCGCAATGCCTTGGCGTCCGTTTTACCGAGATTCGCTCTTTTAAACCCTACAATCTCGAGGCTTTTCATAAAAGTGGTTTTTGGGGATGAATAATGGCCCGTTCGCCTCCAATGTTGGGGGCAAACGGGCCGCAAAGGTAGGACTAAACCGGCCCAAAAGCCAACCTGTTACGCAGAAAAATGGCCCACTCTAGTTGCCAGCCGGCACACTTTTCAGCTGCTCCTGCACTACGGCCTGCGCCTGCGTCCGGTCGTTTAGCACCCGCAGGTACTGGCGGGCCTGCGAGTTATTGCAAGTGAAAGCCGCTTTCTTGGCCCAGTCGATGGCCCCCGGCAAGTCGCCGCGCACCTCGCTAGCCACCGCCAGATTATAAAAGGCGCGGCCCGCAATCTTAGGGTCGAGGTGGCGGGCCGACTGCTGCCAGAGGGTGGCTGCACCGGCCCAATCGCCGACTTCGGCGCGCTGGGCGGCCTCTTTCATGCGGCCATCTTTTTTGGCCGAAGTGAAGTAATCCCGGTTCAAATCGATGTAGGAAGGCGCAATGCGGCGGGCGTAGCCATCACCGGCCCGCTGGGCCACCCGGCGAATGCACTCTTCGGGCGGCGGCAGCTGGCGCAGAGCCTCGGGGTAGCTGTCGCCGTTGCCGCTGAACACGAGCTGGTCTTCCTGCCGCGCCTGGTCGAGCACGAAGCCCTGCGCCGCGCCGTAGGTGCGGAAGCCGGTCACAATTTTCATCACCATCTCCACGTGCACGGTCGGCACCTTGTGCTCCTTCCCCTCCTTGTCCTTATAAGTGCGGAAGCCATCGGTATGGCTCATTAGCATGTCGGAATCGAAGGCTTCGAGCACCACGAGGCCGTCGACCTGGGTGCGGCGGCACAAATCCTGCACGTAGCGCGGGGCCAGCGGCGGCAGAAAAAACTCGCGGCTGCGGCCCAGCAGCTGCAGCTGCGCCTGCGCCACCCGGAAGCGGTAGCTGTTGTTGGCCAGCGCTTGGCCCACCACGTTCACGCACTCGTCGGCCCCGGCGCGGTCCACACCAATGCCTTCGCCGGTGAAAGCGCCTTCGAGCACATCGAAGAATTTATCGCGGCGCGACTCGGGAATAATGCGGTTGGCGGTGGCCACGCTTTGCAGGTTGGCCGGCATGGGCACCGCCGCCGGAGCCAGCGCCCGAATGTGCACGGACGAGGCGCAGGCGCTCAGCAGCAGCGCGGCCAATAGGGTGAGAGCGGAAGAATAAAGCTTGTTCATCGCGTTTGCAGAAAAAAGTTCCAGTTGGGAAGTCCTTTCTACAAAATTGTGCCAATCTTTAGCGGAACCGTGGTGCAGCCGGGATAAAACAAGCCCGTCATGCCGCGCGCGGTGCGCAGCATGACGGGCCAGCGTGCAGTCAACACCCTTCTATACAAACAGCGAGCTGATGCTCTCGTGCGTGACCACGTTGCGAATGGCGGCGGCGAACAGGGGAGCCAGCGAAATCACCCGAATTTTGTCGTTCACCTCGCGTTGCGGGATGGTATCGGTCGTAATCAATTCGGTGAGGGCCGAGGCGCGGATGCGGGCGTGCGCCGGGCCGCTCAGCAGCGGATGCGTGATAACGGCGCGCACCGAGTTGGCCCCGCGCTCCATTACCAGGTCGGCGGCTTTGCAGATGGTGCCGGCGGTGTCCACCATGTCATCCACAAACACCACGTCCATGCCCTTCACGTCGCCGATAATCTGCATCGAAGCGATTTCATTGGCCCGGAGGCGCATTTTATCGCAGACCACAATTTCGGCCCCGAACTTCTTGGCGAAGGCGCGGGTCCGCACTACGCCGCCCACGTCGGGCGAGGCGAAAATCAGGTTTTTCAGGTTCAGCGATTGAATGTATGGAGCCGTGACGGTGGCCCCGTCGAGGTGGTCGACCGGAATGTCAAAGAAGCCCTGAATCTGGCCGGCGTGCAGGTCGCAGGTCATCAGGCGGTCGGTGCCCACGCTTTGGATAAGGTTGGCCACCACCTTGGCCCCGATGCTCACGCGAGGCTTGTCCTTGCGGTCCTGTCGGGCGTAGCCCATGTAGGGCATCACGATGGTCACCTTATGGGCCGAGGCGCGCTTGCAGGCGTCCACCATCAGCAGAAGCTCCATGAGGTGCTCGGAGGGCGGAAAGGTGCTCTGAATGAGAAAAACCTCGCAACCCCGTACGCTTTCGTCGAAGCTCGGGCTAAGCTCGTCGTCGGCGAAGCGCTGCAGGGTGAGGTCGCCCAAGGGCTGGCCGAAAGCGGCGGCAATTTTGCGGCCCAGCTCCTGTGAGGCGCTGCCGGCGAATAGTTTAGCGTGCGGGTCCATTAGGGGGGAAGGATAAAGCAAAACCGCCTATTAATCCGGGTTTAAGCGGAGTAACAGGCGGCAATGGGATGAGAAATAAAGTGCGAAAGGCGCTGACTTGCTCCCGGGTAGGGAGAAGCCAGCGCCTTTGCTAACGTTTTCGAGCGGTGTCGAAGTTGTCCGACCAGGGCTCGAACCTGGACTTTCTTGAATCAAAATCAAGCGTGTTGCCGGTTACACCATCGGACAATTTCCCAACGGACTACGTGCCGTTTGGGAGTGCAAATGTACAGCTGAAATTATTCGAGGCAAGTATTTGACGAAAAATTTTCTGTAAAAAATTGGGCTGCCCGCAACCCGAAATACCGCGAATACCCGCTACAGACTGATTTACACCGCCTAAGTGCGGTTGGGGCGGAAAGGGGGTAACCCGGTAGCCGCAATGGATTGGGGTTGGAAAACCGGGGTTTGGACCGTAATTTTGCGGCCTGAAAAGAGCATCAACTTCATCATAAATACAACCAAATGGCCAATACCGGCAAAATCACTCAGGTCATCGGCCCCGTCGTTGACGTGAGCTTCGCGGGCGACAACACCAAGCTGCCCAACATCCTCGACGCCCTCGAAGTAACCAAAGAGAACGGCCA
>JALYUH010000097.1 GCA_030853985.1 Bacteroidota bacterium
CCAGCAGCCGCTCCAGCATATAAGTAAACAACGCCAGCGTGGCCAGCCCCGCCAGACACACGCTGACCGACGACAGCCGCGCCGCCAGAAAGAAGGTTATCCAGTGCGCCGCCACCAGCGCGCCCACCGCCAGCAAGCGGAGCACCTGCCCCGCCGGAATGCGCCACGGCAGCTTGCGCGCCACCAGCAGCACCGCCAACCCGGTGGCCGCCAGCAGCGTGCGCCAAAACACCAGCTCGACCGACGGCAGCGGGGCCAGCAGCTTGCCCAATATAGCCGTGAACCCCCACAGGAGCACAATGAAATGAAGCTTAAGGTAATCGCGGAGCATAGGCAGTAGCGCGAACTTTGTAGTTCGCGTATCGCCGCAGCGCGGCGAAAGTTCTATAGAAAAATGCGCACGGTACTCGTACAACGGGGATTTGCCGCTATGCGACAATGCGCGAACTGCAAAGTTCGCGCTACCGGCTACTTCGGCACAAACCGGTACAGCACCAGCCCAATTATCGAAAACACCGTGCTGGGTATCCAGGCCGCCACGATGGGCGATAGGCTGCCCACTTGCGCGAAGTTGCGGCTCAGCATCACGAAGATGATGAAGATAAAAGCCAGCACGAAACCCAGCGCAATTTGCCCGCCCACCCCGGCGCGCGACTTTCGAGCACTCAGCGTCACGCCAATCAGGGTGAGGATGATGATGGAAAACGGGTAGGCATACCGCTCGTACTTCTCGCTGAGGTAAATCTGGGTGTCGTCGGCCCCGCGCTCGATTTTGGTATTGATGTAGCGGTTCAGCTCCGGCAGCGTCATGGTTTCGGCCAGCTTGTAGGTGCTGGCGAAGTCGGCAGGCAGCAGGTTCAAAGTGGTGTCGCGGGCCGGAATGGACTTCAGGGTTTCGTCCTGCGGGCCGCGAAACGTGCGCACCAGCTGCGGCGAGAGGTGCCACACGTGCTTGGTCGAATCCCAGTTGATGGCATCCGCCGTGAGGCGGCGCTTGAGGATGGTGCTGTCCACGGTTTCGAGCGCGAAATGGAAGCCGATATTATTCACATTATCGTAGCTCTCCATGTACGCGTAGCTGCGCGGGCCAATTTTAATATGCACGTTGCGCCCCTGAAACCGGTACGGCAATTTAATGTACGCCTTCTCGAACTGCACCCGCGACCTATTGCCCAACGGCAGCACCCAGCCAATTAGGCCGAATATGAGCAGGCCCACCACCGCACCACCAATGGCATAAGGCAGCATCAGCCGCTTAAAACTCACCCCACTGGCCAGAATGGCCACGATTTCGGTTCGCGCCGCCAATTGTGCCGTCACAAATACGACGGCGATAAAAATGGTAATCGGTGATAGTAAGTTGGCGAAATACGGGAACAGGAAGACATAATAGCCGAAAATAATTTTCGACATCGGCAGATTATGCTGAATAAAATCGTCGTTTTTCTCCGTAAAATCAATCACGCAAATTACCGTCACCAGAATTACCACCGAGAAAAAAAACGCGGCGAGGAATTTCTTAATGATGTATTTGTCGAGAATGTTCATGGGTGGCAATTATAAATTTTGAATTATAAATTATAAATGGAAAAATTGCAGAGGAATGTTAAAGCAATAAGCGGCGAAATGAAATTTATAATTTATAATTCAAAATTTATAATTACAACCTTATCATCAGCTGCTTCATCATGCGCTCTTTCCACGGCCCAAACGTGCCGGCGATGATTTCCTTGCGCGCTTCCTTCACCAGCCACAGGTAAAACGTGAGGTTATGGGCCGAGGCAATCTGCGGCCCCAGCATCTCCTGGCACTGGAAGAGGTGGCGCACGTAGGCCCGGGTGTAGAAGTTGCTGGCCGCGCCCTCCAGCACCGGGTCGATGGGCGTGAAATCGGTGGCAAACTTCAGGTTCGTCACGTTCATAATGCCCTGCGTGGTGAACAGCATGCCGTTGCGGGCGTTGCGGGTCGGCATCACGCAGTCGAACATATCTATGCCTAACGAAATGTTTTCGAGGATGTTGGCCGGAGTGCCCACACCCATCAGGTAGCGCGGCTTGTCCTTGGGCAGAATGTCGCATACCAGCTCGGTCATCTCGTACATCAGCTCGGCCGGCTCGCCCACGCTCAGCCCGCCAATGGCGTTGCCCGCCCGGCCCTGCTCGGCAATGAACTCGGCCGAACGGATGCGCAAATCCTTGAACGTGCTGCCCTGCACAATCGGAAACAGCGCCTGTTCGTAGCCATAAAGCCCTTCGGTGCTGTCGAAACGCTCGATGCAGCGCTTCAGCCAGCGGTGCGTCATGTCGAGCGAGCGGGCGGCGTAGTCGTACTCGCAGGGCCAGGGCGTGCACTCGTCAAAGGCCATAATAATATCGGCCCCAATCACGCGCTGAATATCCATCACGCCCTCGGGCGAGAACAAATGCTGGCTGCCATCGATGTGCGAGCGAAATTTCACGCCCTCTTCCTTAATCTTCCGGGTGTTGCTGAGCGAGTACACCTGGTAGCCGCCCGAGTCGGTCAGCATCGGCCGGTCCCAGCCGTTGAACTTGTGCAGGCCGCCGGCGGCGCGCAGCACGTCGAGGCCCGGGCGCAGGTACAGGTGGTAGGTGTTGCCGAGGATAATCTGGGCCTGCACGTCGTTCTTCAGCGTGGCCTGGCTCACGGCCTTAACGGTGCCAGCCGTGCCCACGGGCATGAAAATGGGCGTTTCGATGGTGCCATGGGCCGTTTCGAGGCGGCCGGCGCGGGCCTTGGTGGTGGGGTCTTGGGCGAGGAGGTCGAAGGTCATGCGGGGAGGAGGGGCGTAGCGCAGTAGCGCGGACTTTGCAGTCCGCGTCCCCGCGCAAGTCGCACTCGGCAACACCACGCGGAAACGCGAACTACAAAGTTCGCGCTGCACTGCAAAGGTAACCCGCCCGTTTCGCGCCCCGTACTTTTGCGGGCTCATTCGTGCCCGCCGCTTTGTTGCTTTCACTCGTACCCACGTCCCCGTTTTTCTGGCTTTTGTTGGCGTGCGTGCTGGTACAGCTCTTCTACGCCGCGTATTTCTTCTGGCCCTTCGCCCGCCGCGCTCCCGAAGCGCCCGCCGATGCGCCCGGCCCCGATGCCGAGCCAGTGTCCATCGTCGTTTGCGCCCGCAACGAGCTCGACAACCTGCGCCGCCTGCTGCCGCTGCTGCTCAAGCAGGACTATCCCGCCGCTTTCGAAATCGTGCTCATCGACGACCGCAGCCAGGACGACACCTATCTATACGCCCAGCAGCTGGCCCAGTACTACCCCAGCACCGTGCGCCTCGTCAGCATCGCCCGCACGCCCGACGGCTTCGCGCCCAAAAAATACGCCCTCACCCTCGGCATCAAGGCCGCCCGCTACCCACGCCTGCTTTTCACCGATGCCGACTGCATTCCGGCCACCAACCAATGGCTGCGCCTCATGCAGCGCGGCTTTTCGGCAAACAATGGGGCCGATGTCGTACTCGGCTTTTCGGCCTACGCCGCAGCCCCCGGCTTCCTCAACCAGCTCATCCGCTTCGAAACGCTGCTCACCGCCGCGCAGTACCTCAGCTTCGGCTGGCGCGGCTGGCCCTACATGGGCGTGGGCCGCAACCTGGCCTACACCCGCGCCTGTTTCACGGCCACCAAGGGCTTCGCCTCGCACATCCGCCAACTGTCGGGCGATGACGACCTGCTGGTGCAGGATGCGGTGCGCGCCGGCCAGCGCGTGGCCGTGGTGGCCGACCCCGCCGCCCACACCCTCAGCGAGCCCGCCGAAACCTGGCGCGCCTGGTGGCGGCAAAAGCGGCGGCATCTGTCGGCCGGCCGGGCCTATCGGTTTGCCGACCGGCTGCGGATTGGTACCTTCGTGCTGGCCAATACGTTGTTCTATTTAAGCACCGTTGTGTTAGTTTTTTCGCCAAACAATTGGGTACCTTTGGCGGTCATATGGGTTCTACGAACTTTGTTCGTGAGCGCCGTGTATGCGCGTCTGAGCCGCCGCCTAGACCAGCCCGTAAACGTCGGGCTACTGCCGGTACTCGACGTGGTTTATTTTATTCAATACCTGGCTCTGGGAATCTCATTGTCCCTCAACCGCACCCTTCGATGGAAGTAAACAACAATCAGGATATTCAAAAGCAGTTTTCAGCTAAAGCCAAGCACGACTTTAAGCTGATTCGCGCCGCCGTGGACCACGGCGACGAGAAGGCTTACGCCGAGCTGATGCAGATTTACAAGAAGCCCGTCTACCACGTGGTCCTCAAGATGGTGCGCAACCAGGACGACGCCGAAGACCTTACCATTGAGGCCTTCGCCAAGGCCTTCCGCAACCTGCACAAGTTCAACCCCGAGTATGCGTTCAGTACCTGGCTGTTCCGCATTGCCACCAACAACTGCATCGATTTTATCCGCAAGAATAAAATCAAAACCATGTCGATTGACTCGGCCATCAAGGTCGACAACGGCGACGAAATCACCATCGATTTCCGCGACACCGACCTGAACCCGGCCGAGCACGCCGTGCGCAACCAGAAAATCGAAATCATGCGCCACGTCGTGTCGCGCCTGCCCGATAAGTACCAGCGCCTTGTGAGCCTGCGCTATTTCGACGAGCTCAGCTACGAAGAAATCGCCACCGAGCTCAAAGCCCCGCTCGGCACCGTGAAAGCCCAGCTGCACCGCGCCCGCGAGCTGCTCTATGACATGGTGAAGCACACCAAACAGATTATTTAGAAGCAGAAAGCCCCGACGCGAGTCGGGGCTTTTTTTGTGCGTTTTGGCCAGCCTCGCCGAAAAAAGTAGCGTCATGTTGAGCGCAGCCGAGACATCTCGTATGCCACCACTAATCAACCATTACCCCGAGATGTCTCGGCTGCGCTCGACGTGGCGTTCTAACTTTGTACTCATGAACCTCCTTCAGCACCACTTCCCCGCGCTCACGTCCCAGCAGCTCCAGCTTTTCCAGCAGTTCGAAACCGAGTTTCGGGCCAGCAACGAAGCCATCAACCTCGTGTCGCGCCCCGACATGGAGAACTTCACCGAGCGCCACGTACTGCACTCGCTGGGCATTGCCAAAGTCGTGCAATTCCCCAAAGGCAGCGCCGTGCTCGACGTGGGCACCGGCGGCGGCCTGCCGGGCCTGCCGCTGGCCATTCTATTCCCCGAGGTGCATTTTCACCTCGTGGACAGCATCGGCAAAAAAATCCGGGCCGTGCAGTTCATGGCCGCCGCCCTGGGCCTCGACAATGTAACCGCCGAGCAAACCCGCGCCGAGCAGGTCCGCGCCAAATACGACTATGTGGTGAGCCGCGCCGTGGCCCGCCTCGCCACTTTCCACCCCTGGATTTCCCACCGCTTCAAGCCGCAGGGCGCGCCCGGCGCGGGCCTCTACTACCTCAAAGGCGGCGACTTAGCCGAGGAAATTGCCGAATCGGGCCTGAAGGCGCGGGTGACGGATTTGAGCGACTTCTACCCGGAGGAGTTTTTCGAAACCAAGAAGGTGGTATTCGTGCCTGCCAAATAAGGCCGGACCGTCATCCCGGTACTTCCGCCGTCAAAAACGCTACCGCGCGCCGTTCCGAATAATATTCGCCGTTGCTTTCGGCAAAGCCTACGTGGCCGCCATCAGGCGGCGTTTCCAGGAAAACGTAGGGCGAGTTGGCGGCCACTTCGCGCGGGTAGCACGAAGCCGGCAGGAAGGGGTCGTTCTGGGCGTTCACCAGCAGCGTGGGAATACGGATGCCGCCGAGGTAGCGTCCCGAGCTGGCGTAGTGATAGTACGCATCGGCCGAATCGAACCCGTGCATGGGCGCGGTGTACTTATCATCGAACTGCGGAAAGTTGCGCAGGGCTTCCAGCCCTTCCAGGTCAACCTGTTCCGGCATCAGCGCCGCCTTATCCCGAATTTTCTGGCGTAGCGATTTCAAAAACCGGCGCATATACACCTGGTTTTGCGGCCGTCCAATGTGCTCCGAGCTGGCTTTCAAATCCGTCGGCACCGAGAATACGGCGGCGCGCTGCACCTCGGCGGGCACGCGGGCCGCGTCTTCGCCCAAGTACTTCAGCGTTACGTTGCCGCCCGCCGAAAAGCCCAGCAGGTAGGCGCGGCGGTAGCGGCCGCTGGCCAGCGCGTGGCGCAGCACCCGGTCCAAATCCTCCGTGTCGCCGAGGTGGTAGGAGCGGAGCAGGCGGTTCATCTCACCCCCGCAGCTGCGGTAGTTCCAGGCCAGCGCGTCGAAGCCGGCGCGGTTGAGGGCGCGCACCATGCCGCGCACGTAGGGCCGTGAAGCGTCTCCTTCGAGACCGTGCGACACGATGGCCAGGCCGTCGGTGGGTCGGTGCTCGGGCAGGCGGCTCCAATCGAGGTTCAGGAAGTCGCCGTCGGGCAGCTCCAGGCGCTCGCGCTGGTAGGCTACCTGGGGCACCGTGCGCCACAGGCTGGGTACAATGGTCTGTAAATGACCGTTGAACAGATAAAACGGCGGTTGGTAGCGGGTGTTGGCGATGAGGGGCATGGCGCGGGATAAGGATGAGCGAACGGTAGCGCGCTGGGTATGACGAGGTAGTGCGTAAAATTCGCACATATTCGGCATGCCTACTAATTTAAGGAATCGAAAGTGAATTCAGCGTGAATACGGGCGCTTTTCAAGAATGTCCTCGTCGGGCAGGCAGGGCACAGAGCTGCTGGAGTACACTATTTTTCCGCAAGGGTTTGATATTGCAAAGCGACTGCGTACCTTTGCCCTCCCAAACACAGAACTCACAGCATAACGCTCCCCTATATTCCTGCTCATGGCAAACCATAAGTCGGCCCTCAAACGCATCCGCAGCAACGAAGCCAAGCGCGTGTTGAACCGTTACCAGCACAAATCGACCCGCACCGCCATCAAAAAGCTGCGCACGACCACCGACAAAACGGCCGCTCAGGAGCTGCTGAAAAAAGTGACTTCGATGTTGGACCGTCTGGCTAAGAAGAACATCATCCACAAGAACAAAGCTGCTAACAACAAAAGCAAGCTGACAAAACTCGTTAACGCGCTCTAAGTGCGACTACGAGTCTAGGAAGGCCAGGCTGCGCCGCCCCAAGGTCTGGTCTTCCGCTCATCACAGAAGCCCCGCTCGATTTCGAGCGGGGTTTCTTGCGTGTAGCTAAACCGGGAGTATAGATTAATTCAAGGATAATTTGGTCGGAATGATTACCTTACGGGCATCATTCCGCATCAATCTATCCACCCATGAAATACCCCTACGCCTGGGTGCGGCCATTATTGGCTGCGCTACTCCTTTCCAGCGGCTTTGGGGCCAGCGCGCAGCAGGCGTGGCGGCCGTTTCGGCCGGGGCTGATTTACGCCTTTAGTGCTCCCGGCAGTAGCAGTGCCCACACGCTGCGCCTCGATTCAGCCTACATCACCACTGTGGGCGATTCGGCGTGGACGTTCAAGCGACTGGTGAAAACCAGTGATGGCCACGAGCAAAGCATCAACCCGTATGGTATTTACCGCAAAAGCTACAATAACTTATTTGGCGCGCGCCTCACGTGGCAGCGGGTGCCAGCGGCTTTTATTCTCGAAAATGTGGCGGAAGGCAGCGCACAAGCGGCCTTCGCGTTGCAGTTGCGGCCCCAGGCGGCCGTGGGCAGCACCTGGACCGCCAGCAGCAGTCCTTCGCTCACGGCTACGCTCACCAGTCGCAGCCAGCAAGTGGTAGGCACCGTCCTTGATTCGGTGGCTATTATCACCCTTAGTTCGGGGCAGGTGGTGCGGATGAGTCGGACATATGGCCTTTTGGCGGCTCCGCAGTGGCTGGCAACTGCTGGCAACACTCCGCAGTGGACCCAGGCACTATTGCCCACGACCCTAGCTCAGTCGGCCTACAGCCCGACCCGGCTTTTCAACCTGCAGCCCGGTGATGAGCTGGGATATCTAACGCAGCCATTCACGATTAGTCCTTTCCCCGCTCCGGAAAGCAAGACCCTGCTACGCATTATAACCCGCCAGCAAACGGCGGATAGCCTACTAGTCACATTCCAGAAGCAGACACGAACCGAAACGTTTGGCTCCCCCACTTCAACTCCGGGCGTGCAGATTACGCCCGTGCAAACAGGGCGTTGGGCGCTTTCCTTACGTACCGGTAAGTCGGCGCAGTTCCCGGCATTGCCCTTACTCACGGGAGAATTCATCAGGTGGTCTTCAGGCTCCTTTGCACCACTGTACGTAGGCAGAGGCCTCATCATGGAAACCAGCAGTGGCTGTGCGCCAAGTGGATTGAGCGTAAATTTTATTGGTCTTTTCTATGGTATGAATGCTCCTGCCGGGCAATACAGTACCGGTATTGATATTGGCTGGCAGCAGAAGTTCTCAGTTGCTTTAGGATTGGGAGATTTCTATACCGCTGATACCCGCCTAATTTATTATAGCCGTACCCTGAATGGGACGACGACAACCTGCGGCAACCCCCAAGCCTTCATCAACCTGCTGCCTGCCCGCGCCGCCGAGGCGGCAGCCATTGCCACGCTCGCGCCCAACCCGGCCACCGAGGCCACGACCCTCACGCTGGCCCAGCCCGCCCGCGCCGGCACCACCCTGCGCCTGACCGATGCGCTGGGCCGCACGGTGTGGCACACCCCGGTGGCGGGTGGCCAAACGGCCGTAGCCGTGCCGCTGGTGGAGCAGCCCGTGGGCCTGTATCTGCTGCGCCTGAACGGGCCGGACGGCACTGCTGCAAGTTGGAAGCTTTACCACGAGTAATAGCATCAACCGATAACGAAAAAGCACCCGCAGCGAAAGTTGCAGGTGCTTTTTGCGTTAGAACGAATGCCTGAAATCAGGTCATTTTAGGCAATGCTCACCTTCACCATGTTGGCCTTGCCCTGCTCCTGGATGGGCATGGAGCCGGTGGTGATGTACACGTCGCCGGCTTCGAGGTGGCCGGTGGTGGTGAGCACATAGCGGATGTCGGCCACGGTGCTGTCGGTGCTGATGAGACGGTCGTAGTAGAAGGCGCGCACGCCCCACACAAGGCTCAGCACGGTGAGCAGCGGGCGGTTGTTGGTGAAGACGAAGATGTTGGCTTTGGGGCGGTATTTGGCCAGCTGGAAGGCCGTGTAGCCGCGGTGCGTCATGCCGGTGAGGGCTTTCGCGCCGGTGTTTTTGGCGAGGTGGCACGAGGCCGAAATCACGCTGTCGGCCATGAAGTTGGGGCCGGCCGCGTCGATGGGCCACCACCTGTGAAACAGCTGCGGGCTACGGCTTTCCACGCTCAGAATCGTGCCCACCATCGAGCGGATAACCTCGGCGGGGTAGGCGCCCACGGCGGTTTCGGCCGAGAGCATCACCGCGTCGGCCCCGTCGAGCACGGCGTTGGCCACGTCGCTGGTTTCGGCGCGGGTGGGGCGCGGGGCCGTAATCATCGACTCCATCATCTGGGTGGCCACGATAACGGGCTTACCGGCCGCGTTGCACTTGGCAATAATCATCTTCTGGGCCATCGGCACTTCCTCCATCTTCACCTCAACGCCGAGGTCGCCGCGGGCCACCATCACGGCATCGGTGATGGCAATGATTTCGTCGATGTTGCGCAGGCCGTCGGGCGTCTCAATTTTGGCGATGACGCGGGTGCTCTTGCCCGCTTCCGCAATCAGGTTTTTGATGAAGCGGATGTCGTCGGCCTTGCGAGCGAAGCTCAGCGCCACCCAGTCCACGTCGTGCTCCAGGCCGAATCTGAGGTCCTCAATGTCCTTCTCGGTCATGCTCGGGGCCGATACTTCCGAATCGGGCAGGTTGATGCCCTTGCGCGGCTTCACGAGGCCGCCGTACACCACTTCCACATCCACTTCCTTGTCGCGGTCGGTGGCCAGCACTTTCAGCTCAATTTTGCCATCGTCAATCAGAATCT
>JALYUH010000103.1 GCA_030853985.1 Bacteroidota bacterium
GCTGCAACTGCGCCTGCGTGGTTTCAGTTTCGACCCGCTGCCGACGGATTTCGCCTTCCAGCCGGGCGCGCTCGGCGGGGGAAGTGGCCCGGGCTAGCTGCTGGCGGGTCTGGGTTTCGTTGGCCTGCTGCGCCCCGAAGCGGGCGGCGGTGGCCAGCGCATCGGCGGTGATGTCGGCGGCGGCAATGTCCTTGGCCTCAATGTGGCCGAGCTTGCCGAGGGCCGATACCAGCGCCACAAACTGGTGGGGTGGCACCTGCAGCGTCATTTCCTGGCGGCGCTGGCCGTCGGCGCGGGTTTCGTGGGCGGTGCCGAGGTAGGCCCCGTGGCGCTCCAGCAGCTCGTTCACGCGGTCGGTAGCTTTGTCGAAGTCGTCCACGGCCATTCTCAGCTCGGCTTGGTAGGCCACCGAGTGGCCCGCCTGAACTTTGGCGATGGCCACGGCTTCGGCGGGCTGTTCGGCGGCAGCGGTGGGGGGGGGCGGCAGGAGCGGCTGCAACGGCCGCAGCGGCGAATGGGGCCCGCCGGGCCGGGTACTCGGGCTGGGCGCCGGCGAGGGTTTCGTCGGATTTGACTTGGCTGCACCCGGCCAGCCCCAGTCCGAGCAGGACGGAAATTATCAGGAATTTCATCGGAAATGGGGAGGGGAAAGCTGAATGAAAAAAGACTCAGCGGCGCAGCTGCAGCTTTATCCGAATTCCGCATTCCGGTAACCCGACGGGGCAAAAAAACAGCCCGGCCGGTGACGGTCGGGCTGTCAAAAAACCGCGCTGAAAGGCCTGGGATAGAACTTTCAGTAGCTAATAAAAAACTAGAGGCGGCGAATATCCGCGCCCAGCGCGTTCAGGCGCGTGTCGATGTTCTGGTAGCCGCGGTCAATCTGCTCCACGTTTTCGATGGTGCTTTTGCCCTCGGCCGACAGTGCGGCGATGAGCAGGGCCACGCCGGCGCGAATGTCGGGCGAGGTCATCGTGATGCCGCGCAGGCGGGTGCGCTGGTCGAGGCCGATAACCGTGGCGCGGTGCGGGTCGCAGAGAATAACCTGCGCGCCCATGTCGATGAGCTTATCGACGAAGAACAGGCGCGACTCAAACATCTTCTGATGGATGAGCACCGTGCCCTTGGCCTGGCAGGCCACCACGAGCACAATACTCAGCAAATCGGGCGTGAAGCCCGGCCAGGTGTGGTCGCTCACCGTGAGGATGGAGCCGTCGAGGTAAGTGGCTATTTCGTAGTGCGGCTGGGCCGGAATGTGAATGTCGTCGCCCCGGAATTCAATTTGAATACCCAGCTTGCGGAAGGTGTCGGGGATGAGGCCGAGCTCCGGAATCTGGCAGTCCTTGATGGTGATTTCGGAACCCGTCATGGCCGCGAGGCCGATAAAGGAGCCGATTTCAATCATGTCCGGCAGCATGCGGTGCTCGGTGCCGCCCAGCTTCTCCACGCCCACGATGGTGAGCAGGTTAGAACCAATTCCTTGGATATTCGCGCCCATGCGCACCAGCATGCGGCACAGCTGCTGCAAATAAGGCTCGCAGGCCGCGTTGTAAATAGTAGTGGTGCCTTCGGCCAGCACGGCGGCCATCAGAATATTAGCGGTGCCGGTTACCGACGCCTCATCCAGCAGCATGTGGGTGCCCGTGAGCTTGCCCTCCACTTTGATGCGGTAGAAATCGGTGCCTTCCAGCGTGAGCTTGCCGCCCAGCTTTTCGAGGCCCAAGAAGTGCGTATCCATCGGCCGGCGGCCTATTTTGTCGCCGCCCGGCTTGGGTAGCTGGCAGCGCCCGTAGCGCCCGAGCATGGGACCCAGAATCATCACCGAGCCGCGCAGCGCGCCGGCCTGGGCCACGAATTCGGGCGTGTCCATGTAGTCGAGGTTCACGTTTTCGGCTTGGAAAACGTAGGTGTCCGAAGCCAGCTTGCCCACTTTCACGCCCAGGTCGCGCAGCAGCTCGATGAGCTTGTTCACGTCGCGGATATCCGGAATGTTGCTAATGGTAACGGGCTCCGGGGTCAGCAATACCGCGCAGAGAATCTGAAGGGCTTCGTTTTTGGCACCCTGGGGCGTGATTTCGCCGCGCAGCGCTTTGCCGCCGCGTACTTCAAATGCAGCCATAATTTGTCGAGCTGTTAGCTACTAGCTGTTGGCTGTTAGCTTCTTAGATAAATAGCTGAGTATTGTTCGAGACAATGTTTAGCTAACTGCCAACAGCTAGTAGCTAACAGCCAAGAAAAAACTACTGAGGGGGTTGCTGCGGCTCCTGGCTGCGGCCTTTTTTGCGCTTCTTGCCGTTTTTGTTGCCGAAACCGTTGCCCCGGTCGCGGTTGTCGCGGTCGCGGCTTTGGCCTTCGCGGCGCTCGCGGCTTGGGGTGTCGCGCTGGGCGGGCTGGGGCACGACGAAGGGCTTGGTACCCGCCGGTGCAACCGGCATCTCAAACAGGTTCTCGCTATCGACCAACCCCGCATCGAGCTTGAGCTGGCCGCCCGAGAGCTCGCCCATGTGCCGCAGGATGGTCACGTCTTTGGCGTTTTCCTTGTTGTGCTGGCGGTAGAGGAACTTCATCGTGCGGCCAATCTGAATGGTGGCCTGCTCGCGCTCGGCCGGGTCTTCCAGGGTAATGGCTTTGGCGATGAGGGCCTCGATGGCCGCGCCATAAGCGCGCAGCTTGGGCGCGGTGCGGGGGTAGGGCACGCGGCCCGGCTTCTCGGTACGCACCGTGAGGCTGCGCAGGGGCACGGGCGCTTCGAGGGCCACGTCTTCGCCGGCCATGGCGTGCAGGTGGTTCCAGAGGCGGGTCTGGATTTCGGGCAGCTCGCGCAGGGCCGGCTGCAGGCGTAGCATCAGCTGCACAATGGCGGTGGCGCGCTTGGTGCGCTCGGCCACGTCCTCAATGTCCTTGAGGCCCTGAATGAGCTGGTAGGTGCTATGCCCGTATTCGCGCACCAGCAGCTGCAGGTGGAAAGGCAGGGAATTAATATCGGTCATAAAAAGCAGGAGGGAGGCCGCCCAAGGCAGCGCTCAGGCCAAAGATACGGCGTGGGGGCGGGGTAGAAAGTAAGGAATTTCAGAACGACAGGCCGGCCGACTTCAGAACGTCATGCAGAGCGCAGCGTAGTATCTTGCCCGAGGCAGCAACTTAATTGTCATCAACGGAAAAATTACTTGCTGCGGGCAAGATGCTTCGCTGCGCTCTGCATGGCGTTCTCTTTTTCGTAGTGAAGCCGCTAATGCACCCGCAGCTTAGCGAAGCTCAGCAGCAGCACTTTCTCGCCCACTTCCTCGAACTGAATGGTGGCTTTGGTGGTGCCCTGCTGGGTTTCGAGCGCGCTCACCGTACCGAAACCGAACTTGGCGTGCTCCACGCGCTGGCCAGTTTGCAGCTTCGAGGTATCGGAAGGCGTGAAGTCGGCCGGGGCCACGTAATTGGTGGCCTGCACCTTGCGTGGCGGCGTGGGCACCAGGTTCGAGCGGCGCTCGAACACGTGCTGAAACGGGCCCGGCTCACCCGCGCCCGGCCCGGCGGCAAACTTAAAGTCCACAAACCGCGGGTCAATTTCATCCAGAAAGCGGCTCTTCTCGCAGCTGCGCAGGTTGCCCCACTGGTAGCGCGAGGTAGCGTAGCTCAGCGTCAGCTTCTTCTCGGCCCGCGTGATGGCCACGTAAAACAGCCGGCGCTCCTCCTCCAAGTCGGCCCGCGAGGTAATCATCATCTGGCTCGGGAAGAGGTTTTCCTCCATGCCCACGATGTACACGTTGCGAAACTCCAGGCCTTTGGCTGAGTGAATGGTCATCAGCGTCACGGCCTCGCCCTCCTGGGCCGCGTCCTTCAGGTCCGAATCCGTCACGAGGGCAATATCCTGCAGGAATGCGCCCAAGCTCTTATCCTCGCGCTCGGGGTCGTCCACGTATTCCTTGATGCCGTTGAGCAGCTCCTGCATATTCTCGTAGCGCGAGAGGCCCTCGATACTCTTATCGGCATAAAGCTCCTCCAGCATCCCCGAGTTTTTGGCGATAAATTTGGCCGCTTCAAACGCGTCCTCCTTCTCGGCAATCACCACGTAGCTTTTAATTTTTTCGGCAAATCCCACTACCGGATTCGATACCCGTGAGGGCATAAATTGCTCGGCGTTCGATACCACTTCCCACAGCGTATGGTTGGCTTCGTCGGCCGTCGTAATCAATTTGCTAATCGTGGTGTCGCCAATGCCGCGTTTGGGATAATTAATTACCCGGCGAATGGCCTGCTCATCGTTCTGGTTCACCGTAAGGCGCAGATACGCCACCAAATCCTTGATTTCCTTGCGCTGATAGAACGACAGGCCGCCAACGATTTTATATTTTATATTTAATTTCCGCAGCGATTCTTCCATCGCGCGGCTTTGCGCGTTGGTGCGGTAGAGAATGGCAAAATTGTCGTACGACAAATGCCCATTCATCTTATCCTCGAAGATGGAATTAGCGACCAACTTGCCCTCCTCGTTATCCGAAGCGGCTTTCAGGACCTCAATCAGCGTGCCTTCCTCGTTCTCCGAAAATACGTCCTTGCGCAATTGCGCCTGGTTATTTTTAATGACGGAATTCGCGGCCCACACGATATTTTTCGTGGAGCGGTAATTCTGCTCCAGTTTAAATACCTGCAATTCGGGATAGTCCTTTTCGAAATTCAGAATATTCGAGATATCCGCGCCGCGGAAAGCGTAAATACTTTGCGCATCATCGCCCACCACGCAGATATTCCGCTCTTTGGCGGCCAGTTTACGGGTAATTAAGTACTGCGAATAGTTGGTGTCCTGATACTCGTCCACCATCACGAACTTGAACATGTTCTGATACTTATTCAGCACGTCGACGTGGTCGCGGAACAGCACGTTGGTGTTGAAGAGCAGGTCGTCGAAATCCATCGCGCCAGCTTTCAGGCAGCGCTGGTAGTACTGCTGGTAGATGGCCCCGATTTTGGGTCGCAGCGCCGCCTCGTCGTCGGCCTTAATGGTGGGGTCGTTGAGGTACTGATTGTGCGAAATCAGCTTGTTTTTGGCGGCCGAGATGCGGCCCAGCACCAGATTGGGCTTATAGAGCTTGTCGTCGAGCTCCAGCTCCTTCACAATCTGGCCAATCAGGGTTTTCGAGTCCTGCGAGTCGTAGATGGTGAAGCTGCGGGGGAAACCGATTTTGTCGGCCTCGGAGCGCAGGATTTTGGCAAAAACGGAGTGGAACGTACCCATCCAGAGGCTGCGGGCGGTGGGGCCGACCACCTTTTCCACGCGGGCGCGCATTTCCTTAGCGGCCTTATTGGTGAAGGTGAGAGCCAGGATGTTGAACGGGTCGACGCCCTTTTCGAGCAGGTTGGCGATGCGGTAGGTGAGCACCCGGGTTTTGCCCGAGCCGGCTCCGGCGATAATCATGCACGGGCCATCGGTTTGCATCACCGCAGCGCCTTGCGACGGATTCAGGAGGGAAAGATAATCTAGTGCCATGTGCGAAATAAGCCGCTTTTGGGCGGGTCAACAAAGATACGGAGCCCTGGGCAGGGGCGGGCCATCATTTTCGGCCCGCGCCGCCGGGGTTATCTTTGTGAATGATTATTATTCAGGAAACGGTCATTTCCGATGACATCGCCGACAACTTTTTCGTCTGCAACCTCGACGCCTGCAAGGGCGCTTGCTGCGTGGAGGGCGACCTCGGCGCGCCACTCGAAGAGCCCGAGCTGAAGATTCTGGAGCAGGAGTACGCCAATATTAAGCCTTTTCTCACAGCGGCCGGGCAGGCGGCCATTGAGGCCCAGGGCCTGTATATCAAGGACTGGGAGGGCGATTTCAGCACTACTACTATTGGGGATAAGGAGTGCGCCTACGCGCTGTGGGACGAGCGCGGCATCCTGAAATGCGGCATCGAGCAGGCTTATTTAGCCGGGGCAACTACTTTCAAAAAGCCCATCAGCTGCCACCTGTACCCAATTCGCATCACGAAGTACGAAGGCTTCGACGCGCTGAACTACGACCGGTGGGG
>JALYUH010000121.1 GCA_030853985.1 Bacteroidota bacterium
CCCTCTCCTTTAGAGAGGGGGAGCCAGATAACGACGAATGGTTGACTCCCCCTCTCTGAAGGAGAGGGGGCCGGGGGGTGAGGCACCACGCCAGAACAGCTAAGCCCGGTTACTGCCCGGCCCCGGCCCTATCCCCCGCCGGTTTCAGGTTGGTTTCGAAGAGCTTGAGGATGCGCTTGTACTCATCGGTCCACGACGAGGGCTCGATGAAGCCGTGGTCTTCGACGGGGTACACGGCCAGCTCCCAGTTCTCCTTTTTGAGCTCAATGAGGCGCTGCGAGAGGCGCACAATGTCCTGGAAGTGCACGTTGGTGTCGACCATGCCGTGGCACATGAGCAGGGCTCCTTTGAGACCGGCGGCGTGGTAAATGGGCGACGAGCGGGCGTAGGCGATGGAGTCGTTATAGGGCTCGTTGAGGATGTTATCGGTGTAGCTGTGGTTATAGTGCGCCCAGTCGGTTACGGAGCGCAGCGCGGCCCCGGCCTTGAACACGTCGGGCTGCGTGAACATGGCCATGAGCGTAATAAAGCCGCCGTACGAGCCGCCGTAGATGCCCAGGCGCTGCGGGCTCACGCCGTACTTGTCGGCCAATAGCTTGGCCCCGTCCAGCTGGTCAGTGAGGTCCTTGCCACCCATGTAGCGGTAGATGCCCGTACGCACGTCGCGCCCGTAGCCGGCCGAGCCGCGGTAGTCGATGTCGAGCACCGTGTAGCCCTTATCCACCAGCAGGTTGTGGAACATGTACTCGCGGAAGTAGGTGCTCCACCACTTGTGGGCGTTTTGCAGGTAGCCGGCCCCGTGTACGAATATCACGGCCGGGCCTTGGGCCACGGCGGTGGCCGGGCGGTAGAGGCGGGCGTACACATCGGCCCCATCGCGGGCCTTGATGGTGATGATTTCGGGGTCGCGCCAGGGGTAGCTTTCAAACTCGGCCGTGGTGCTGTGGGTGAGCTGCCGCATCTTCGCGCCGGGCTTGTTGTCCATCACAAACAGCTCCCAGGGCTTGTTGGTGTAGCTGTAGCGCACGGCCAGCGTGCGGCCGTCGGGCGATACCGCGACTTCGTGCGCGCCGGACCGGGTGGTAATCTGCTGGAGCTTGCCGCCGTTCAGGGGCAGGTGGTAGAATTGCTGCTCGCCGGGGTGGGTGGCGTTGGCGGTGAGGTACCACGTCTGGCGGTCGCGGCTAAGCTCGGCGCGCTGGATTTCGAACTTGCCGCTGGTGAGGGCCTGCTTCTGGCCGGTGGTAGCGTCCACGGTGTAGAGGTGGCTGTAGCCGGTTTCCTCGCTCTGGAACCACACGCGGCGGTTGTCGGGCAGCCAGCCCACGTTGCCGGCCCCGTAGCCAATGCCCGGGCCGTTCACCCAGGCATCGTCGTGCTGCCGGTCGAGCAGCTTGATTTTCTGGGTAGCCGGGTCCAGGCCCACCAGCCAGCGGTCCTTATTGTCGGCGGTGCGCATCACCAGAAATGCCCGCTGCCCATCGGCCGACCAGAATGGGCCGAAGGGCTGCACGCGGCGCAGCTCAGCCGTTTTTTTCTTCGCTTTAGTGGCCGCCGCGGCCTTGGCCGAGTCGGCGGGCAGGGGCGCTTTGGCGGGTAGCTGGTATTCCTTACGGTAGGCGGGCTGCTCGTCGAGTCCCTTCAGCTCGGCGTAGCCCAGCACGAAGGTGGTGTCGCGGGCCAGGTCGTAGATGCCCATTTCGTAGGCCGTTTGGGGCGCCCCCACTTTGGGCCGGCTCGAAATATCTTCGGTAAAGCCCGAGGCCGTGACGAAGCTGGGCACGATGGCCACCTTGGTGGCCGTGGCTTCCAGCCCCAGCGTGTAAGTTACGTAACGGCCATCGGGGCTTAGCTGCAGGTTGTCAACGGTTTGGGAGCCCAGGTAAATGGCCTTGGGGCGCAGCCGGGCCAGGGCCTTCTGCTGGCGCTCACGGGCCAGGCGGTCCTGGTCGCGCAGGCGCACCACGTCGAACAGGGCCAGCTGCTGGGCGCGCAGGTAGCGCTCGGCCTTGTCGGTGGGCGCGGTACTGGCGGGTTTGGTGCCCTTGCGGAAGTCGGTGCGTTGAATGGTTTCGCCGGTGGCGGGGTCCCAGGTGTACAGGTTCTGGGCGCGCACGTAGCTCACTAGCTTGTCGAGCCGGGCAAAGTCGGGGTTGGTTTCGCGCTCGGCGGTGTTGGTGATGCGCCGCGCTTTCTGGGTTTTCAGGTCCAGCAGGTAGATGTCGCCGTCGCGCTCGTACACCTTGCGGGTGTACTTATTATCATAGGTGCCGCCGCTGGCCGGCAAGCTGCGCTGCTCGCGCTGGGGCACTTTGCGCGGCGCGGCGGGGCCGGTGGGCGCTATCTGGTACAGCGAGTCGCGCCGGTCTTTAGTCGGGTTCCAGCTGAAGTAGATGTGCCGGCCATCTTCGCCCCAATACACGCCGGACGGCGAGGTGCCCAGCCACTGCGCCGGGTCGCGCATAATTTTGTCGACGGTGAGCGGGCTTAGCGGGCCGGCCGTAGCTGAAGTTGCGGCCGGAGCCTGGGCCAGAGCCGGCGCGGCGGTGGCCGCCAGTAGCAGCCCGAGAAGGTAAAAATTGCGCATCGACAAACTTACTCCGGTGCGCGGTCATTACCGCAAAACGCCTGCTGCACAAGCGCCCGGGGCCGCGCGGGCTACCCGCGCGCCTGCTGCGGCTTGGGCACCTGGGGCTGCTGGGCCAATAGCGCCGGCAGCTGCGCGGGCGTGAGCTCGGTGAAGTCGTTGATGACGGTGAGCGGAGATTGGAAGTCCTTCGCCTTGAGCGTAGTGGCTACGCCAATGCAGTGCATGCCGGCACGGTAGGCGGCCTGCTCGCCCAGCAGCCCGTCTTCGAATACGATGCAGCTTTCGGGAGGCACGCCCAGCTTTTTGGCCGTTACCAGCCAGGTGTCGGGGTGGGGCTTGCCGCGCCTCACGTCGTCCGAGCCCACAATGACGTCGAAGTAGGGGCGCAGGCTCAGGTGGTCAACGATGTAGTGAATGGCCTCCTCACCCGAGCCGGTACCCAGCCCGATGGGGTGCCCGGCGGCCCGCGCGGCTTTCAGAAACGCCGTGAGACCGGCCACCTCGCGGCGCTTGTTCCAGAACAGCACGCGGTAGAGAAATTCGCGCTGGGCCACGTAGGCCTCGCGCTGCTTGAGGGGCACGGGATGGCGGAAGACGTGGGTGAGAATCTCGGGCGCGGGCATGCCGTTGAGGCGCTTGAGCAGGCGCAGGGCGTTGGTGCTCAGGCCCAAGTCGCGAAACAGCAGTTGGAAGGAGCGGGCGTGGGCGGCGGTATTGTCGACGAGCACGCCGTCCATATCAAAAATGAGGGCGGGAAGCAAAGTCAGTTGAGAATTAAGCATGAACAATCAAAAACGAGGGCCGCCTGCCGGTTGGCCGGTGATTGACTCGGCTAGAACCCGGCGGCAGAATAAGCGGAAGAAGGTGCTGTATTCTTTGTTCCTCATCCTGCATTAGCCAAGGGCGGTATCTTTGCCGGCCGTTCTCTTACCTGCTTTCGCTTGAAAAAGATATTACCTTTTGCCTTGGCTGCCCTCGTGGCTAGTTCTTCGTTTGCCCAGGCCCCGAAGCGGAGCGCCGCCCAGGCCACTGCTGCTACCAAAGCCGCTGCCGCTACCGGCCCAGCCCGGCCCAAGCTAGTGGTGGGCATCGTTGTCGACCAGATGCGCTACGACTACCTCTACCGCTATTGGAGCAAGTTCGGCCGCGGCGGCTTCCGGCGGCTGCTGGGCGAGGGTTTCAGCTTCGAAAATACCCACTACAACTACGTGCCGACGTATACTGGCCCGGGCCACGCCAGCATTTACACCGGCGCTACGCCGTCGGCCAACGGCATTGTGGGCAACAACTGGTTTGAGCGCGAAACCGGCCGCGCCACCTACGTCACCGAAGATAAGACCGTGGAAAGCGTGGGCGGCACCGGCGCGGCCGGCCAGCAGAGCCCGCGCCACCTGCTCACCACCACCATCACCGACGAGCTGCGGCTGGCCACCAACTTCCAGAGCAAGGTCATCGGCGTGTGCATCAAGGACCGGGGCAGCATTCTGCCGGCCGGCCACGCCGCCAATGCCGCTTATTGGTACGACGGCGGCAACGGCTCCTTCATCAGCAGCACCTTCTATCAGCAAACCCTGCCCGACTGGGTGGTGAAGTTCAACCAGCGCGGGCTGGCCACCAAGTACCTCTCGCAGCCCTGGAACACCCTGCGCCCCCTCGCCGAATACACCGAAAGCTCGCCCGATAACGCGCCCTGGGAAGCCGCTTTCAAGGGCGAAGCCAACCCCGTGTTTCCGCACGACTTGCCCACCATCAGCGGGGTGCCGGCCGCCATTGCCGCCAAAGACAACCTGCCCGGCCCCGCCACCCAAACGGCCGCCGACGGCAAAACAGCTTCTGCCACGCCCAAGGCCGGGGCCACGGCCGCTAATGCCGCCACGCCCAACCTGGGCCTGCTGCCCGCCACGCCCTTCGGCAACACCATTACCACCGAAATGGCCCTGGCCGCCATTCAGGCCGAGCAGCTGGGCCAGCGCGGCTTCACCGATTTCCTGGCCC
>JALYUH010000138.1 GCA_030853985.1 Bacteroidota bacterium
CAACGGCGACAAGGTGCTGGTCCGCATCAACGAGTTTCCGACCGACCCGAACCGGCAGCCGACCGGCGAGGTCGTCCGCAACTTCGGGCAGGCCGGCGGCAACGAGGCCGAGATAAACGCCATCATGGCCGAGTTCGGCTTGCCGTTTGAATTCCCCGAGGAAGTGCAGACTGAATCCGAAGGTATCAGCGAGGTAATCCAGCCCGATGAAATTGCTCGCCGCCGTGACTTCCGCAACATCACCACCTTCACCATCGACCCCGCCGATGCTAAGGATTTCGACGATGCCCTGAGCATTCAGAAGCTGGAAAACGGCCATTGGGAAATTGGCGTGCATATCGCCGACGTGACCCATTACGTGCGCCCCGGCACCGAGCTGGAGCGCGAAGGCAAGCACCGCGCCACCTCCGTTTACCTCGTGGACCGCGTGATTCCGATGCTGCCCGAACGCCTCTCCAATGGCCTCTGCTCGCTGCGCCCTAACGAGGACAAGCTGACCTTCTCGGCCGTATTCGAGCTCGATGAAGCCGGCAAGCTCTACGAGTCGTGGTTCGGTAAAACCATCATTCACTCCGACCGCCGCTTCAGCTACGAGGACGCTCAGGAGCGCATCGAAAGCAAGGAGGGCGACTACGCCACCGAGATAAATATCATGAACGACATGGCGCACAAGCTCTGTGCGCTGCGCTTCAAGCAGGGAGCCATCACCTTCGAAACCCAGGAAGTGAAGTTCCGTCTCGATGCCAACGGCAAGCCCCTCGGCGTGTATGTGAAGGAGCGCAAGGACGCGCACAAGATGATTGAGGAGTTCATGCTACTGGCCAACCGCAAGGTGGCCGAGTTCGTGTTCAACCTCAAAAAGACCAAGCCGCGCTTCACGATGGTGTACCGCACCCACGACGCGCCCGAGCCCGAACGCCTGCAGACCTTCGCCCTCTTCGCCCAGAAGTTCGGCTACAAGCTCAAGCTCGAAAACCCCAAAAAAATCAGCACCGAACTCAATAACCTCAGTTCGGAGGTGATGGGTAAGCCTGAGCAGAACGTGCTGCAAGGGCTAGCCATTCGCACCATGTCGAAGGCAATCTACACCACCGAGCCGCTTGGCCACTTCGGCCTGGCCTTCGAGCACTACTCGCACTTCACCTCACCCATCCGCCGCTACCCCGACATGATGGCCCACCGCCTGCTCGAGCACTACCTCCTCGGCGGCAAAAACGTGCCCGTCGACCCGGTGGAAGAAGAGTGCAAGCACTCCTCGGCCCGCGAGAAACTAGCGGCCAACGCCGAGCGCGCCAGCATTAAATTCAAGCAGGTCGAGTACATGGCCAATGAAATCGGCAACACGTTCAAGGGCGTGGTATCGGGCCTCACCGAGCGCGGCATGTACATCGAAATCGAGGAGAACAAGTGCGAGGGCATGGTGCGCATCAGCGACATTCCCGGCGACGAGTACGAGCTCGACAAGGACAACTACCGCATCGTGGGCCGCCGCAACAAGCGCATCATCCAGTTCGGCGACGAGATGATGGTGGTCGTAAAATCCGCCAACCTGCTCGACCGCACCATTGACTTCGAGCTGGTCGACGACCGCCCCGACGCCGAGAAGCGCCGCGAAGCCGACGAGCGCAAGCAGCGCGGCAACGAGCCCCGCGGCTACCGCGAACACAGCAGCGGCGGTAAGGGCGGGAGCAAGGGTGGCGGCGGCTTTAAGGGGAAGCGGCGCTAGGCGCGGCCCCGCGTTCACCTCACCCCCGGCCCCTCTCCTTGGGGAGAGGGGAGCCTGACGAATAATGAAGCCTCGACTCAACTTAGAGTTGGGGCTTTTTTGCTGATGTCAGCAACATCAAGTGTACTCTTCAAGCGCCGCCGTGGCTCCCCTCTCTTTTGGAGAGGGGCCGGGGGTGAGGTTCCCCGCGCCTGCCGTTCTTTGCACCACCTATGACCCCAGCCGACTTCCCCGCTAACATTACCGCCGCCCTCGCCCAGCTCGAATACGGCCAGGCCCCGGAACCCCTCTACGCCCCCATCCGCTACATCATGAGCTTGGGCGGCAAACGCATTCGGCCGATGCTCACGCTGCTCGGTGCCCACGTCTTCACCGACGACCTCGGCGGCAGCCTCAAGCCCGCGCTGGCCACCGAAGTCTTCCACAACTTCACCCTGCTGCACGACGACCTGATGGACCAGGCCCCCCTGCGCCGGGGCCAGGCCACCGTGCATGAAAAGTGGAATCCCAACGTCGCCATCCTCTCCGGCGATGTGATGCTGGTGCGCGCCTACGAACTATTCCTGGACGTGCCGCCCCCGCTGCTTCCACGCATCCTCGCCCGCTTCAGCCAGACGGCTGCCGAAGTGTGCGAAGGCCAGCAGTGGGACATGAATTTTGAAACCGAGCCCCAGGTCAGCATCGCCCAATACCTGGACATGATTCGCCTGAAAACGGCCGTGCTCCTCGGCTTCTGCCTGGAGCTGGGGGCCCGCCTCGCTGGCGCTTCGGAGGATGATGCCGAGCACCTGCGCCAGTTCGGCACCGACATCGGCCTGGCCTTCCAGCTCCGCGACGACCTGCTGGACGTGTACGGCGACGCCGCTACCTTCGGCAAGCGCGTGGGCGGCGACATCATCTCCGACAAGAAAACCTTCCTCCTGCTCTCCGCCCAGGCCCAGGCCAACGCCGCCCAGCAAGCCGTCCTGGCCCAACACATCGGCCAGCCCGTATCCGATGCCGAAACCAAAGTAGCCGCCATCCGCGCCATCTACGACGAGCTCGAAATTCGCCCCCAGACGGAAGCACTCATCAACGACTACTTCCAGGATGCTCTTCAGCACTTAGAGCGCGTAGCCGCTTCCCAGGAGCGCAAGCAGCCGCTGCATCAGTTGGCGCTTCAACTCATGGACCGCGAACAGTAATGCGGGCTTCAGCCCGCAGTTGCCTATGGCACGCTACTGCAACCCGGGCTGCCTGTGCCGTTGCTTATTCCTGTTCCTCTATTCCGTTTCCTGCGGGCTGAAGTCCGCAATACTTATGTTCAATCCAATTCTGATACTCGTCGGCCTCACGGTCCTCGTTTCCGCCTACGCCTGGTCCAACCACGGCCTCATGGAGTCGTGGATACTGCGGCCCTACCGCATGGCCCGCGACAATAGCCAGTGGTACCGCTTCATCACCTCCGGCTTTCTGCACGCCGACTGGGGCCACCTGCTCTTCAACATGATTGCCTTCTACTCCTTCGGGCAGCTGGTCCTCGCCGTGTTGGTCAATGGGACCGGCGAACTAGAGGGCTTCGGGGCAATCGGCGGCATCTGGCGCTTCCTGCTGCTCTACCTGGGCGGCATCGTGGTGTCCGATATCCCCACCTACTTCCGCCACCGCGACGACCGCGACTATGGCAGCCTGGGCGCTTCGGGCGGCGTGGCCTCCGTGCTCTTCGCCGGCGTTGTTTACTCGCCTCTGAATAAAATTTACATGATGTTCATTCCGGTGGGCATCCCTGGTTTCATCTTCGGCTTTCTCTACCTGGCCTATTCCTACTACCAGGGCCGCCGCCGGGGCGATAACATCAACCACGACGCCCACTTCTACGGGGCCATCTACGGCGTCGTGCTCACGTTGCTCTTCACGCCGGCCGCCGGCATAGAGTTTGTACGCCAAATCGGCAGTTTTATCGGATTAAATAACTGATTTACAGTATTTTGATAGAGATTAATCTTTATTTTCATATCTTATTTTGAAATGCCTGCGTAATGGGGGCAAATACTCCCCTTCACTTCGTTCCCTGTCATGCAAACACTTCGTCATTACGCCTCCCGCTTGCCGCTCGCCGCACTCATGTTGCCGCTGATGCTGGTAGCTACCTCCTGCAGCCGCTACAATGCCGATGGCAGCCTAACCCTATGGGCCTACGCCATCCTTGCGCTCGATGTACTTGCCTTGATTGACGTATTCCGTCAGCCTTGGACCATCGGTAAGAAACTCCTGTGGGCTGTTATTATCTTTATTTTCCCCTTGGGTGGACTCATCATCTACTACCTGTTCGCTGGACGGGGCAAGTCAAATACGGACCTCGTATAACGCTCCGGCCCCGTATTTCAAACGCAAAGAGCCCCGACCACTGGTCGGGGCTCTTTGCGTTTGATGCTGGTTTGGCTAAGTGATTATTTCAGCAGCCGCTTCTTCTCCAGCCGCGCCACGCCGCGTAGCAGTTCGGCAGTATTGGTTATCTGGGTAAGCTGCCAATGGTCGCCCTGCCGGCGCATCTTCACTTCCACTACCATCGTGGTATCGTATTTAGGCTGCGTTACCTCCAGGCCCACGAAAGCGTTGTCGCCTTCCTCCCGGGTATACTTCACCCCTTTAAACTCGCTGTTTGGGCTTACAACGCTGCTGGCTAGGCCGGTCAATGAAACGTTCACCAGTCGCTTCGGCGCGGCTGCTGTAGCGGCTTCCAGCGAGCCGGTTTCCACGTAGCGCTGCACCTCATTGTGGGCGGCTTTGGCCAATGCCGGTTTCAACATTCGCATGGCACCTCCCATCATCAGGCTCCCGCCGGGCATCAGCGAAGTTAGCGCCGAGCCTTGCTGGGTCACGTCATCCACGAGGTGGCTGGTCACGCTGTTCACATCCACGTACTTCTCGAAGCTAGCCATATCGTGCATTTTCACGGCCGCGGCGGCCGCTACCAGCGCGCCGCTTGGGCCGCTTTTTACCGTGCGGTAGTAGTAGTAGCTCCCGCCCACGAGGGCCAGCAGCAAAACGAAAAGCAGCAATTTTTTCATAAAGGTCATTTGAGAAATGGTTAGACAAAAATACCTCAAATCACTTGCATCCAGGCTGCATTATTAGCGACCGAGTGCTAGGGCATTTGCTGCCGCCGGTATTGTTCCCTCAACCTGTCCCAAAGCCCTTTTTAATGGACTATATGCGCGGTATGGCTGGTTCCGTCGTCCATCTCCCGCTCCTTCGGCCCGCAGTGCCGTACAGCCCCAATTTGTGGCCTTTTTTTCCTTTTCCGATGTCCATTCCTGATAATACTTTTCTGCACCCCAGGCTTCCCGAAGTCCACGGCCACCGGGGCTGCCGCGGCCTGCGGCCCGAAAATACGCTTCCCGCGTTCCTGCACGCGCTCGCCCTCGGGGTCGATGTACTGGAGCTGGACGTAGTGATTTCGGCCGACCGGCAGGTCGTGGTATCGCACGAGCCCTGGCTCAATCCGACCATCTGCCGGGGGCCCGCCGGCGAATCTCTCACCCCGGATGCTGCGCCGCTGCACAATCTCTACCGAATGCCTTATGCTCGCATTCAGCAGTGCGACTGTGGCCTTCCGCACCCTGGCTTTCCCCGGCAACAGTCACAACCTGCCCCAAAGCCCTTGCTACGCGTCGTGCTGGCTGCTACCCAGGCTTATGCGGCCAGTCAGCCCGGCCGCCGCTCACCAGGCTATTCCATCGAGATAAAATCGCTGCCCGAAGGTGATAGCATCTACCATCCGGCCCCGGCCGAATTCTTCAGGTTGGTACTGGCTGAAATCGACCAAGCTGGAGTGGGAGAGCAGAGCACCATCCTCAGTTTCGACCCGCGTGTGCTGCGCCAAGCGCATCTGGTCCGGCCAGCGCTACGTACCTGCCTGCTGGTTGAGCCCGAACAGGAGTGGCTCCCCAACCTTCACCGGCTCGGCTTTGTGCCCACTTCCTTCGGCCCCAACCACAGCACGGTAACCGCCGCCGCGGTAGCAGCGCTCCGAACCCAATACCCAGGCCTGCGCCTCGTGCCCTGGACTGTAAACGAGCCCGCTGACTTCATCCGCCTTATTGAGTTGGGTATCGAAGGCATTACTACCGATTATCCCGACCGCCTCATCGCCCAGCTGCACCGGCCGGAAAGGGTATAAAAGGCCTTCCTAGCTCAGCCAAGGCATTTTGTGAGAATTATAAAATGTTCGGCAATTGTGTAATTAACGTGTTGTGTAACGGCATGTGTTTGATTTGTGTACACGTTACATCGTTAGTGTAATAACAATACTGTTACAATTATTATTTGTTACAATTGCATAGCGTGGACTATTTTGTTTGAACAAATTTGTTTCAACAATACATTGTGTACATATTTGCATCAGCGTTACGCCAACCCTTTCTTTATGCCACATCAAGGCGAAATCCTGCAGGAAGCCATCAAAAACAGCGGTATTTCCATTACGCGCATCGTCGATGAGCTGGGTATTACACGTCCGACCATTTATCGTAAATTCAAAGATGAAATACTCGATTACAATTTTGTAAAGAAAGTTGGTGAAATTATTAACCACGATTTTTCTGCCGATTTTACAGCGTTACAACAATCTTCTATCTCATTTGTAACATCTCCTGTTCGTAACGCATCGGCCTCTGCTGTTACACCGCGTGTAACACCCTCCCAAGTAATTGATGCTGACCCATCCCGGCAACTCTTATTACTACAGGCAAAGTACATATCCCTGTTAGAGGCCTACAATGAGCTTCTTTTGAAGGTGTACGGTCCTAAGTGACAAAATTGTTCCACGTGAAACATTTTTGTCCGTGTCGCTACTGATTGCCCTCAAGAAAAGCCGAAACGACATTTTACATCTGCGACGAAATGGCATCACAAAGAGCCCCGAAATTTCAAGCCAAATAGGTTGTGGCATAGCGCTCAATCGTGCTACGGGGAGCGCTCAACTGCCCTCGATAGCCCGCTAACAACAGACCAACGGCTTGAAAATTGGTGAGTCGCTCATCCGATTATGTACAGCCATGCTGAATCCAGAGCCGATGAAAAGCGTGCGGCTTTGATGAGAAAAGCAGCTAGACTCAAAGAGTGGGGAGAGGCCTACAGGAAGATGACTTCCTTCACGACTACCTCGCCGACTTCGGCGTTGATAAGCTCGGCCACGCGGGTCTTGGCCATCAGTAGTTCGTGCTTGAGTGGGGCGGAACTAAGACGCACAAATAGCCGGCCCTTGTTCACATATACCTCCTGGGTTTTAAGCGCGACGGCTTTCCCCATCACCTTTTCCCAACTCGAAACCACCGTTACCTCGTTCAGCTTGCCCTGCAATCGGTAGGCCCGCACCAGCGCTTCAAGCCCTTCTTTCAACGGAATGATGTCGCCGGAGCGAGTAGGAGCGGAGGGCTTTTTCACAGCAGATAGGTGAGTGGCCACCGGACTAGTAAGGGCCGGCGGCGTGGCCATAAAGGTACGCCCACCCAGTCCCGAAAGAGCGGTAACAGACGGCTAAACTGCCGCCACCGTCCCGTCCTGAACCCGGAAGCGCCGAATGGGAATTGTAACCCGCGCCAAGGCTTGGTCGGTGCGCTCGAGGTTGGTATCCGTGAGGAAAACCTGGCCGAAGGTTTCATCAGCCACTAACTCCAGCAGGCGGGCAATGCGCTTGTCATCGAGCCGGTCGAAGATGTCATCGAGTAGCAATAAAGGCTTACGCTGCTGCTTGGCGGCCAGCAACTCGAACTGCGCCAGCTTGAGGGCAATGGCGAACGATTTCTGCTGGCCCTGGGAGGCATGCGACTTCACGGGCATTTCTTCCATGAGAAAGACGAAATCGTCGCGGTGCGAGCCGGTCGTGCTGCGTTGCAATACGAAGTCGCGCCGCTCATTGGCGCGCAGCAGTTGGGCGAAGTCGGCATCGACCAGCTGGCTCTTGTACGTGAGCATTACCTGCTCGCGGCCGTCGGCCAATTGCTGGTAGTGCTGCTGAAAGATGGGCACGTACTCGGCCAGGAAGGCAGCCCGAAGCGCCGAGATTTGCTGGCCGAGCGGTGCGAGCTGCTCATCGAGTGCCAACAGGTAGTCGCGGTCGAAGCCGTGACTGCCCACGCCCTGTTTCAATACCGCGTTGCGCTGGCGAAGCAGCGAGTTGTAGGAAATGAGCAGCTCCAAAAACTCGTGGTCGAGCTGGGCCATCAGGCTATCGAAATACTTGCGGCGCTCCTCGCTGCCCTGCCGGATGAGGTCGGTATCGTAGGGCGAGATGAGGACGGCGGGGTAGCGGCCGATGTGGTCGGCCATGCGCTCATAGGCCTGCTTGTCGTGCGTGATGGTCTTTTTCTGGCCCTGTCGCAGGCTCACCTGAATAACTTCCTGATTTGCAGGCTCATTATTGGTAAACGTGCCTTTAACTACAAAGAAGTCAGCCCCTTGCTTAATACAAAGGGCATCGGAAGTAGAAATGGCGCTTTTCGTGAGCGACAAGTAGTAAATTGCGTCGAGTAAGTTGGTTTTGCCGCTGCCATTGTCGCCGATAAAGCAGTTCAGGCCGGGAGAGAGGTGCAGCGCCGCGTCGTCGTAATTTTTAAAAAAAAGCAGCTGGAGCGAGTCGAGAGTCATAAGGTGCGGATTTGCCAGCAGTTTTACGTAATTTCGCCCTCCCAACGCGAATTATTTCTTTCCTTAAACGTGCTATGGCGGATACGAAAGTAAAAGCTGCTTCTAAAAAACCAGCCGCCTCGAAGGCGACCAATGGTGCTGCCCCGAAAGCTGCAGCCAAAGGAAAGCCCAATGGTATCGACACCGTGACCCAGCCCGACCCTGTGATGCCCGGTACCGACCGCGCCACGGCCAAGGCTTCGGGCAGCCCCGCGCCAGCCCAGCCGGCTACTTCCTTCCCGAAGAAAACCTACCTGCAGTGGTACGAGCAAATGCAGCTCATGCGCAAGTTTGAGGACAAGGCCGGTCAGCTATACGGACAGCAAAAAATCAAAGGATTCTGCCACCTCTACATTGGCCAGGAGGCTTGTGTGGCCGGGCAGGTGTCGGCGTTGGAGAAGGGCGATAAGTACATCACCGCCTACCGCGACCACGCCCACCCGCTGGCCCTGGGCACCTCACCCAACGCCGTGATGGCCGAGCTGTTTGCCAAAGCCACCGGCTGCTCGAAAGGCAAAGGCGGTTCGATGCACATGTTCGATAAGGAAGTTGGTTTCATGGGCGGCCACGGCATCGTGGGTGCCCAGGTGCCGATGGGCGCGGGCATTGCCTTCGCCGAAAAGTATAACAAGACGGGCAAGCTCTGCATCTGCTCGATGGGTGACGGCGCGGTGCGCCAGGGCGCGCTGCACGAGGCCTTCAACATGGCCATGCTATGGAAGCTGCCGGTCATCTTCGTGATTGAGAATAACGGCTACGCCATGGGCACGTCGGTGGCCCGCACCTCAAACGTGACGGACCTCTACAAAATTGGCCTGAGCTACGACATGCCCTCCGAGCCGGTGAACGGCATGCGCGTAGAAGACGTGCACGAGGCCGTGGCCCGCGCCGCCGAGCGCGCCCGTGCCGGCGAAGGCCCCACGCTGCTCGAATTCAAAACCTACCGCTATAAGGGCCACTCGATGAGCGACCCCGCCAAGTACCGCACCAAGGAAGAACTGGAGGACTACCGCCACCGCGACGCGATTGAAGGCGTGCGCCACACAATCCTGACTAACAACTTCGCCACCGAAGCCGACCTTGAGGCCATCGATGAGCGCATTAAGGCGGCCGTGCAGGCTTCGGTAGAGTTTGCTGAGAACTCGCCCTACCCCACGCCCGACGAGCTGTACAAGGACGTGTACGTGCAGGCCGACTACCCCTACATCCACGACTAAATTGGAATATCTGTTGGCTACGGCTTTTAGCTGTTAACTTTACCGAGTCTGATAACCCTGATTTTTAATAAAAAGCTAGTAGCTGACAGCTAATGGCTAGCAGCTTCTTTACTATGTCGAAGATTCCGTACACTGGCAAAAGCCAGCAGGCCCTGCAGGGCCGCCAGCAGCAAGCAACCGAAAACGTGCCCGTCGACCCGCTGGCCCCGGCCGAAAATCTCGAGTCCGAAAACCCGCTCCTGGAAGACCCCGACGCCCTGGCCGCCCGCCTGGTTGAAACCGAGGATTTCGTGCGCACCAACCGCAACCTACTGCTGGGTATTTTGGCCGCCGTGGTGCTGGCCGTGGTAGGTGCATTCGGTTTCTACACCTGGCGCAACCAACAGGACTCAAAGGCCCAGGCGTCGATGTTCCGCGCGGTGAATAACTGGGAAGCCGACTCGCTGACTAAAGCCATTAAAGGCGACGGCAAGGCCCCCGGCTTGGTAACGGTAGCCAACGAATATGGCAACACCAAGGCCGGCAATCTCGCCAACTTCTACGCCGGCGTGGCTTCACTGAAAAAAGGTGATTACAAAGCGGCTCTCGATTATCTTGAGGATTTTACCTCGGACGACTACCTGGTGCAGAGCCGCGCTTACTCGCTGATGGGCGATGCCCAGTTGGAGCTCAACAAGCCCAAAGAAGCCGCCGACCTCTACGCTAAAGCTGCCGACAACAACGCCAACGAATACTTCTCGCCCGGCTACCTGCTGAAGGAAGCGACCGCCCGCGAAGTAGCCAAAGACAACGACGGCGCGCTGAAAGCCTACGAGCGCATCATCACCGACTACCCGACTTCGCAGGAAGTTGCCGAAGCCCGCCAATACAAGGCTAAGCTGGAGAAATAAACCGCAGATTTTCGCGGATTAATCGTGATTTTACTACTTGCGAATGGCGCTTTCCCAATTTTGGGGAGGCGCCATTTTTTTGGTGGGACACCGGTGATGGCACGCAAGGCAGCCGCAAAACGAAATCCTGCGGGTGGATGGCGTAAATTTGACCGCGCGTGAACAAATCAGTGTCATCGCGGCTAATCTGCGAAAATCAGCGATTTATGGCAACTTCCCTGCAAAACTTGAGCAAGTACGACGCTTCCGCCTTCATTGACATCAGCGAGAAAAAATTTGGGCTGGTAGTGGCCGACTGGAACCGCGACATCACCGACGTGCTTAGCGCCGGCGCCTACGATACCTTGCTAAAGCACGGGGCCGTGGCCGACAACATTTTCCGCAACACCGTGCCCGGTAGCTTCGAGCTGACGCTGGGGGCGCAGTTTCTGGCCCAGCATGATGAGATTGATGCCGTGATTTGCCTGGGTGTGGTCATTCAGGGCGAAACCAAACACGACGACTACATCTGCCACGCCGTGGCGCAGGGCATCACGCAAGTGGGCCTGAAGTTCAATAAACCCGTTATTTTCGGGCTCGTAACCACCAATACCCTGGAACAGGCCTGGGACCGGGCCGGTGGCCAGCACGGCAACAAGGGCGTGGAAGCGGCCGTGGCGGCCATCCAAATGTTAGGCTTTTAACAGCCAGCCGGAAAAGCGGGCATTAAGCCGTAGATTTGCACCCGCAAAACCAACGCATACGGGCTAACTCCAAGGGGGTTGTTAGATGTTAAGCGCTACCAAACCATTTAGCAACTGCCCACGTTGCCACTGCACCACTACCGGCTGGTCCGGACCATTCCTTTTTTCTTTTTCAATGAACGACGAAAACATTCGCTATTCGCGGGAAGACCTCAACGAGTTCGACCAGATTATTCAGGACAAGCTGACGGCCGCCCGCAAGGAGCTGTCGTTCATCAAAGAAACGCTGAACCGTAGCAACGACATGGGCACGGATACCACCGCTTCGTCGGCCAAATTGCTGGAAGACGGCGCAGATACCGCCGAGAAAGAGAGCATGAACCAGCTGGCTTCGCGCCAGATGAAGTTCATTCAGCAGCTCGAAAACGCCCAGATTCGCATCAAGAACGGCACCTACGGTGTGTGCATCGGCACCGGCAAGCTTATTCCGAAGGAGCGCCTGCGGGCCGTGCCCCACACCCAGCACTCCATTGAAGCTAAAATGGCCCGCCGCGACTAAGCGGCAGCCGCAGAATTAACTCGGTACCGGGCAGCCGGTGGTCAGAATGATTTTGGCAGCAGCCTTGTTGTCGCCCTCTGACCACCGACTTTCCGGTACCGATTCGTTTTAACTAAACCAGTACCGTAGCGATACGGCACGCAACTTTTCTCCCCATGGGCAAGAAACATAATTCAGAAGACAAGGCGGACCGTCGCGGCGGCCGCAACACGGGTGGTCCCGGCGGGTTTGGCAACAGCGCCGGCCGCAACAATAGCAACGAGCGCGGCGGCAGCGACCGCAGTGGTGGTGGCGACCGCAACGGTGGTGGCGAGCGCGGTGGCAATGAGCGCGGCGGCTATGGCAGCGAGCGCGGCCCCCGCA
>JALYUH010000161.1 GCA_030853985.1 Bacteroidota bacterium
CGCTGCCATTGCGGAACTGCTAACGAACCACCGGACTACGCTCAAGTAGCTGAATAATTCAGTGCAAACCGCTGGCAGGCAGCGCCTGCAAACCGAAAGCCGAGGCTGGCGAAGTCCTGCGCCCTCCATTATTGGGTTGCTACAGCCCGTAGCCGCAGCCGGTTTTATGCCGAGGGCAAAAACTCGGAATTCGTGGGCAACACCGACCTCATTAGCGACTACTTCAATTGCCGGGGAATGAAGTTCCCCCGCGGAGCCGCTCTGAATGGCCCCTTCCAACATCTCACCATGCGCGGCCGCACCTACACCGACGTGGTGGCTTTTATCGGCAGCTCGCGCGGCGCTACCTGCCCCGCCGTGTCCTCCTCCTACCTGCAGGAACTGTACTACGACCGCCAGGCCGGCCTGGTGCGCCTGGTGCGCGTGGCCGGCGAAGGGTGGGACCGGGTGCCGTAGCCGGTACGCGCGTACCGCGCCCGCCGCCGGGGCGTGAAGCCCCCGGTACGTGCGTACCACGCCTTTTTCCGGTTGGCGGCGCGGCCGGTACGGGCGTACTACCACCGGCGCGGCGCGCGAAGCCCCTGGTACGCGCGTACCGCCATCAGCCCCGGCCAGCGCAGCCCGTGGTACGCGCGTACCAAGCCCTTACCGGCACCAAAAAGCCCGTAGTACGCGCGTACCACGGGCTTTTCGCCGACTATTTGGGTTGGGCGCTACTCGCCGGCTTTTGATTCCTTTGGCGTTTTGGCACCGGACTTGGAGATGCGGGCCTTGCTCAAATCGAAGTACGCGGCGGCGCGCCTGGGCTGGTCGGCGTATTCGAGCAGCAGGGTGGCGTAGGCGCGGAACAGGGCGCGGCAGGTAGCTTCGCGGCCGTCGTGCAGGTCGATGCGCTGGGTTTCGGTGGTGGTGGCGGCCCCGTCGGCGCGCTGCAGGGCGTCGGCCAGGTGGGGCAGAATGGTTTCGCGGCCCTCCTTGCGCAGCGGCGACGGAAACACGGTGGGCCGGGCATCCAGCGAATCGAGAAAGGCCACGAAAGCGTCTTCGACCTTGGCCTGGGAGGCCTTGGCCAGTCCGCCGCGCCCCTGGGGAAAGATGGCCACGAAATCGGCCGTTTTCTCCTCGTAGTTGGGGATAACGAACTTGCGCTCCACCTTTTTCACGTAGGCCTTGAAGTCGTTCAGGGCCTGGGCCAGGGTGATGACCGTGCCCCGGGCCTCGCCCGAGAGCTGGCCGCTGTGGGTGCTGCGGTAGCCGGCCAGGGCCGTATCGAGGGTGTCGGCTACGGCCTTGAAAGTGGAGCCGCCCTGGTGCAGGGCTTGCAGGGTGAAGGCGGCCATGTCGGCAAACTGGTCGCGGTTGAGGCGCAGGTTGAGGAAGAAATTCTCGAACCGGGCGGCGTACTTGGGCTGGGCCATCGGAGTAGAAACGGGGGTTGGTGAATGGAGGAGCAAAAGGTAGGCAGTATTTGTACAATTCGCTCCGCGCCCGTAGCGCGAACTTGTAGTTTGCGTCCGCGCTTCACTCATTGGCTACCCCGCGCTCGGAACGCGAACTAGAAGTTTGCGCTACCCCGCGCACGTAGGCCGCCAGCCCGGCCGCGCTCAGCAGCAAGGCCCCGGCGTAGTACCCAGCCGATGGGAATAGCTCGGCCATGGTATCGGCGTGCTGCCACGCGGCCGGGGCCCAGTGCAGGGCCGCAAACCCCAGGCTGTTGTTGAGGGCGTGCAGGCCGATGCACAGCCCCAGCGAGCGGGTGCGGTAGTAGAGCCAGCCCAGCAGCAGGCCCAGCAGGGCGGCTCGCACGCTTTGGGCGGGGTTGAAGTGGATGAGCCCGAACAGCAGCGCCGATTGCCCGATGGCCACCCAAGGCCGCTGGTTGCGCAGCAGCCCGTTCAGCACCACCCCCGAAACAGCAGCTCTTCGAGGATGGGCACGGCCACGCCCCCCATCAGCAGCGCCACCCCGATGTGGTGGCTCAGGTCCTCGAAGCGCTTGCCCATGCTGTTTGTCAGGTGCAGAAACTCCAGCGGCGAGAGCACCAGCTGCGCGGCCACCACCACCAGCGGCAGCGGCGCCAGGTGCCAGGCGCGGGCCTGCCCCGCCAGCTGCCAGGGCTGCCAGGGCTGCCAGCGCGCCCCCGCCTTCCAGCGCAGCAACAGCAGCAGCCCCACGTTGCCAGCCACCGTCGCCGCCATCACGTTTTCGATGCGCGGCAGGTGGGTGGCGTAGGTTAGCAGGGCGTAGCACGCGCCGCCTACCACCAGTGCGGCCAGCAGGTACCAGCCCACGAAGGCCCAGCTTTCGCGCAGCGTGGGATAGGCCGGCACCGGGCACGGCACGGCCGGCGGTTCGGGGAAGTGCGTTGCTTCCATGGGGAATTGGATTGGGTAAAAAGCCAGCGCCGAAGATACAGGCTCTTCCGGTGCGGCCGCGCGCCCACAACCGGCCGGGCCGGGCCTCGTAAACACCGGGTACCCTTCCCCCTCCCCCATATGGCCCGTATCGTTGTCGGTTTGTTTACCAGTGCTTCCGAAGCCGAATTTGCCGCCGGGCAGCTGCGAACCGCCGGCTTTGCCGATTCGGCCGTGCAGCTCGCCACCCGCGAAACCCTGCAAGCCCAGCACCTGCCCAGCCCCGAAGCTCCCCCCGAAACCATCCAGGACGGCGTGGAGCGGTTTTTCAGCGGCTTTTTCAGCAGCCAGCCGCTCGACGATGCGGCGGCCCACATTGCCGCCACCGGCCCCGACCACGCCGTCATCACCGTGGCCACCACCACCACCGCCGAAGCCGAAAGTGCCCGCGAACTGCTCGACCGCAACGGGGCCATCGACGTGTACCAGCAGCGCCCGCTGGCCCCCGCCCCCGCCGCGCCGGATGCGGCCGGAATCGACCTCGCAGGCGACTTGAGCCGCGTGCGCGACGATGAGGAGCTGGACGCCAACGGCCTGACCACACATTAAGAGTTGAGAGTTAAGAGTTAGGAGTTAAGCGTTAAAAAGCAGTCTTAACTCCTAACTATTAACTCCTAACTGCCTCCTGCGCCAGCCGCAGCTTGCTGTGCTTGCGGCCGTAGCCGAAGTAGATAATCAGGCCCAGCGCCAGCCACACCACGAGGCGCAGCCAGGTTTCCCAGGGCAGCGAGGCCATCATCACGAGGCACACCACAATGCCGAGGATGGGCACCAGCGGCACCCACGGCGTGCGGAACGGCCGGGGCGCGTCGGGGTTGGTGCGCCGCATAATGAGCACGCCGAGGCACACCATCACAAACGCCAGCAGCGTGCCAATGCTCGTCATCTCGCCCACCACCGCAATGGGCACGAAGCCCGCAAACAGCGCAATGAACGTACCCAGCAGCAGCGTCGACTGCGCCGGCGTGTTGAAGACCGGGTGCAGGCGCGAGAACACCGGCGGCAGCAGCCCGTCCTTCGACATCGAGAAAAATACCCGCGACTGCCCCAGCAAATCCACCAGTATCACCGACGTGTAGCCGATGAGAATGGCCAGAATCACGGCCGACGACAGCCAGGCGTAGGGCGTTTTCTCGATGGCCACGGCCACCGGCGCGGCGTTGTTCTTGAACTCGGTGTAATTCGCAAGACCCGTAAGCACGTGCCCGAACAGCACGAACAGCACCGTGCACACCGCCAGCGAGCCCAGAATGCCAATGGGCATGTTGCGCTGCGGGTTCTTGGTTTCCTGCGCCATGGTGGCCACAATGTCGAAGCCGATGAAGACGAAGAATATCACGCCCGCCCCGCGCAAAATCCCGCTCAACCCGAACTCGCCAAACGTGCCCGTGTTGGCCGGAATGTAAGGTTGGTAGTTGGCGGGGTCGATGTACTGCCAGCCCAGCGCAATGAACACCAGCACCACCGACACTTTCAGCGTAACCACCAGCCCGTTGAACCACGCCGAGCCGGCCGTACCGCGGATGATGATGAGCGTAATAGCCAGCACAATGAGCATGGCCGGCACGTTCACCAGCCCGTGCACCTCGCTCCCATTGGCCAGCGTGGCCGTTTCGAACGGCGACATCACAAGTTGCGGCGGCAGGTGAATGCCGTATTTACTCAGAAATTTGAGCAGGTACTGCGA
>JALYUH010000179.1 GCA_030853985.1 Bacteroidota bacterium
GGAACGCCCCCACCTGGCCCTGCACTATTTAACCCCCAACCAAGTCCATTTGCAAGGAAAAAGCCCCGCCGGAAAATCCGAGCAGGGCCCTTGCCTTATTTCTGTCAACATATAGCCGGACGGGACAGGCCCGCGTTTAGCCCGTTACGCCAGTTCCCGTGGCGTCTGTTCGCTACTTTGGGCGCTGGCCTCGGGCATTTAACGGCTGATGTAATCTAGCGAAGCTCTTTCTGCTCTTTTGTGGCTTGCTTTTGGGCGCTATGCCGTTGTGGGCCGTGGCCGGCGCGGGCACGGCCCACAGCCTACTGACGAAGCTAAACCAGGCCCTAGCCCGCAAAGAGCAGGACGATGGGCAGCGGCTGAACCGCATCGCGGTGCTCACCGCCGACTTTGTTTCTTCCGAAGCCAACGATGCTACCAAGTTCGACCTGGGTCTGCGTATTTATGACTAGGGCGTGAGGACAATAAGAAATGAGTTATTCATCTAAGCCAATCAAGTGCTGCTCCGATATGCCAGAACGCGAGGAAGGAAACGATGGTCTTCTCGTAGCGGGTGGCCCGGCGGCGGTACTGCTTCAAGCGCCCGAAAAAGCGTTCGATTTTGTTGCGGTCGCGGTAGGCGTTCTCGTCCATCGGCAGCGGATGGGTGCGGGTGGGTCGGTTGGGGATGACGGCTTCGATGCCGCGTTGGGCACAGTAGGCGCGGGTTTCGTCGCTGTCGTAGGCCGTGTCGGCCACCACTTGGCCCGGGGCTAGGCCCTCGAGCAGGGGCAGCGCCTGCGGGCTGTCGCCGGCCTGGCCGGGGGTGGCGAGCAGGCGCACAGCGTTGCCCAGCGACTCGACGCAGGCGTGGATTTTGGTGCTCATCCCGCCCCGGCTGCGGCCCAGGCACTCGGTGTGAGCGTCGCTTTTTTTTGGCCCGCCGCGTGCTGGTGCGCCTGCACAACGGTCGAGTCGAGCAGCACCCAATCCAACTCCGGCGCTTGGACGGCCTGGAAAAGGCGGTGCCACACGCCTTTTTCGGCCAGCCGGCGGAAGCGTTTGCGGGCCGTGTCGGACTTGCCGAAGCGTTCGGGCAGGTCGGCCCACGGGCAGCCGGTGCGCATTATCCACACCACGGCGTTGAAAAACAGCCGGTTGTCGACGGCCGTCGCCCCGCCATCGGCGGCCTTGCCGGAGAGGTGCGGGGCGACCAGGGCCCAGGTAGCATCAGCAATTTCGTGCCGGCGCATACTGAAAAGTAACTAAGCAGTAAACATATAGCTGGTTTCTTAGTGTCCTCACGCCCTAGCCCAAAAGCGAACAAAGCCGCTTAGCGATGAGCGATTTCCCGGTATTTCTGTCACAGCAACGCGGCTTTACCAGCTAAACGGGCGCTTGGCTACAAACCTGTCGCCGCGCTGCGGCTACTCCGCAACTTTGGGCTAATTAAAGCAGCCGGCCGTTTTCGTTGTTAATGCTTCGTCCTACTCGCGCACCACGCGGCGCGTTTCCAGGCTGGCGGCCGTGCGCACTTGCAGCAAATACACGCCGCCACCCACGGCCCCGAGGTCGAGGTGCTGGCTGGTGCCCTGGGGGTTGGGGTTCGGTACCGCCGTGCGGCTCAGCAGCCGGCCCAGGGCATCGAACAGCCGCAGTTCAACGGGCTGGCGGTAGCCGGTGAGCAGCACGTTCAGGCGGCCGTCGGGCGTGGGGTTGGGCACGATGTTGAGTGTGGTACCGGGCAGCGCGTTCTGGGTGCTCAGCACCACCGCCTGCGCCCCCGATATCGGCGACAGGCAGCTGCCCGCCGCGCCGCTCACCGTCGTTTGCACGGTGTAGCTGCCGTTGGCCACCGCCGTGAAGGTGCGGCCGGTGGCTCCGGCCAGGGGCAGGCCGTCGCGGTACCACTGGTTGCCGGTAGCGTAACTGCTGGTGAGCACCGCCCCGCTGCGGGCCACCGTGGGGGCCGCCGCCGCCGGCAGCACCCGCACCAGTACCGACGTGGTGTCGGCGCAGCCCGGGCCGAAACCGCTGGTGGGCGATACCTCCAGCAGGTAGCGGCTGGTGCGCGTGGGCGTGGCCGTGATAGTGGCGCTGCTGGCTTGGCTAGCCGCGAGGCCGTCGCCGCGCACCGTCCAGCGGTAGGTATAGGTCTGGGCCACGGTGGTGTTGGTGGCCAGGCGGCGCACCGAGTCGGGCCGCAGCACGCGACCCTGGAGCAGCACCGAAGCCCCGGCGCACACATCGGCCGCCGAGCTGGTGATGCCCGCCGCCGCCACCGCCGCCGGATTGCGCTGCACCACGCGAACGACTACCACCCGGTTCTGCACGCCCTTGATGGGGTTGGCATTATCTTCAGTGCGGATATTGATGCGGATAACGCGCCCAACTACCGCCGGCGAAGGCTGGAAAATAAAGGTGCCCAGCGGCGTTTCGGTGCCGTTGCCACTCAGCCCGAAGGTGCCGACATCGCCGGAAGCCAGCAGCTGCGGGTTGGTGTTGATGTCGGCCGGCAGCGTTACGCTGAGCAGCTGGTGGGCGCTGGGCGTTTTCAGGTTGTCGGGGTCGGTGAAGCGCAGCACCACGCGCGAGTAGCTGCAAGCCGCCACCTCCAGTTGGGTGGTGTCGGCGGTGTTAATGGCCACCGTGCCGGAATTGATGGTTTTGGCGATGGCCTGCACCGGCGTGGGCAGGTTGTTGGCTGCGCAGTCGGTTACAATCATCACCGCTTCGCGGCGCACCCGGCCAATGAGGCGGCGCACGCCACCCAAGCGGCGGTATTCCTCCACTAGCACCACTACCTGGTACTTGTTCGAGCCATCGCCGGCCCTGGTTACCGGCACGTAGCGGTTGGGAACGAACGTAGCGGTGCGGGCCGACTGGTTGAAGCGAAAAGCGGGTGCTCCCTGCCGCAGCGGACAGGTGCCAGTGGTGTCGAACGCCACCGGAATGGGCAGGTTGGGCGTGAAGAGGCTGCCGCCGTTCAGGGCCGCCACGGCCAGCCGGCAGGTGGCCGAATTGTTGACCGGCAGCGTACCCGCGTCGGCCCCGGGGTAAGGGTTGTACACCACGGGAGCACCGCAGTTATCCAAAGGCGCGGTGAGCGAGTACACCAGCGAGTCGCCCTCGGGCTCGGTGGCCGAAAAGCCGAAGGTAGTGCGTTGGTTCACGCACACATACTGAATTGGAATGTCCTGCGGGTCGAACTGCGGCGACGTATTCACCACAGCCCCGCTGCCACTGGCCCGGTTGTCGAGGTACACATCGGTGTAGAGAAAAACGCCGTTTGCTGGCGTGCTGATGTTGGCAATCGCTGGCCGGTTGCCCATTTGGGTGCTCATTGTCCACTGCCCGGGGGCCAGGGTCACGGTTACCGCGTAAGTCGTGAAGTCATACAGCGGGTATATCGCCGACGGCGTTTGGCAGGAGCCGGGGGTGTTGGGCCCCAGCGGTGTAGCGGCCACCGCAGGCCCCTGCGGCAGCTAAGTGGCCGTAACAGTCGCCGGCGAGTTGCAGCTAATCCCGTTGCGACACTGCAAGTCGAACGAGGTGGGCGTATCAGCCCCCGAACAATCCCGGTACAGCCGAAATTTAACCCGGTATTGGTTGCCGCCGAGCGCGGTATAAGTCATGTCGCAGCCCAGCAGGTGGGTGGCATGGGCTTGGGGCAGCCCGCCAAGCAGCGCGCCGGCCAGCAGCCAAAAACAAAGGAGTAAACGATGTTTCATGCGGCGGAAAAGCGAAAAGGGAAGGGCAACAACAGCACAGTTAAACCCGTCACAGACTGGTCTGCGACTCGAAGAGGTGAAAATTAAGGGTGAGCAAGGACGCGAGGTCATGCCCAAACTCGTCGAGTCGGTCAAAGAAGCCAAGTACGGCCTGGCGAAACGCGCCCTTGGTGCGGTAGAAACAGGGGTTGATAATCTTCTGCCGCAAAAACTTCCACAGGCGCTCAATCAGGTTCAGGTTGGGCGAGTAGGGCGGCAAAAACACCTGCACCAGGGGCTTGTCCCGCAGCCACTCGGCGAGTTCGCGGTTGCGGTAGTAGCGGGCGTTGTCGCAGATGACGTAAATCGGCAGCCCCTCGGGGTGGGCCGCCAGGAGCTTCTCGTACAAGGCCTTCGTGCTTTGCGCGTTCACGCAGTCCGTCTCGTGCAGGTGCACCTGCGTGGGGCAGTGGGCATTGACGGCCGCGTTCAGGTTGACCCGCTCGCGCCCGCTGACCGTGGACAACGGGCGGGGCTGGCCCGTGCGGGTCCACACCCGGGTCGAGCGCGTGTTGTGGGTGGGATGGGCCGCATCCGCGAAGTAGACCACGGCCTGTCCGGCTTGGGCCTGGGCCAGCAGGGGCTGCAGCTGCTCAGCCAGAAAGGCGGCCTGCCGCACCGGGTCGGCCTCGCAGGGCACGGGCGTGGTGAGCTTGTGCTAAAGCCCAGCCGGTGCAGCAGCTGCGTCAGGCCCGAAACCGAGTAGGTCACGCCCCAGTGGCGGCTCAGCCACGCGCCCACAGCCCGCACATCGGTGTAGAGCGTCTGCTCCACCTCCCGGCCCAGGGCGGCCAACCCGGCCGAGGGCAGCAGGCCCCAGTAGCCGGGGGCCTCGTGGACCAGATACTTGTCTAACCCCAACTGCTGCCAGGCCTGCGCGTAGCGATACACCGTCCCGTCGTCCAGGCCCAGGTCCTCGGCGATGCTGCCCGCCGAGCGCCCCTTGTCGAGCAGCAAAATGACCGTCACCTTCACGTAGCCCTCGTCGTCGCGCCGCTGCTTTTGCAGCTGCCGCAACGCGCGACGCTCCGTTTCGCTCAACGCTGGATTCATGCTGCAAAGTAATCGGCCACTTTCGCTTTTCACTTCACGACAGGTTTAAATACCTGCTGAAAGGGAATGCGTTTTCAGAAAACAGTTCAGATTAGCAGATAGTCAACCAGGCAAACGACGGCCTTACTCGCGGGCCTCGCGCCCGGCCGCCGGCCCAATGCCCGCCCGGAACAGCACGTACAGCGCCGCCACCGGCAGCGGGCTCACCATAAAATCGAGCAGCTGGCGGCTGAGGCGATATGCCCAGGCCACATTGCCCGCCAGCTTGGCCAGCACCGTAACCAGCACGTACAAAACCAGGCCCAGTGCATACAGCCGCAACGCCAGCCCCCACTGCGCCGGCGACAGCACCAGCCGCAACAGCAGCAGGCAGGTAGCCAGATACAGAGCCGCGTAAGTGGCGACTGCCGGTAGGGGCCGCTTCGTAATCCCACCGTCGAGGCCCTGTTGCAGTTGCTGCGCAAACTGGTTCAGGCCAACGGCCGCCAGTAGCTTCATCCAGGCGGTTATCAGCCAGCTCATAATTTGCTCGCTGTATATGCCGAGCAGCAGCAAAACCGCCAGCAACGTAAGCAGCTGTAGCCAGAAAAAGGTGTGCCGTGGCGGCTGGGGGGCTAGCGGAATAGAAGGTTCAGGCACGAAGCAGAAAGAACAGCACCAGGATTAGCGAGCGAACCGGGCTACCCCACCAGGCGTAGCCATGCGCCGCGCCCACAGCATCCAGAGCCCGAAAATGCAGGTATAAACCACGAACGTGAACGTATAGTGGTGGTTAAAATCGACCGTCTGGTGCGAATAGTGCTGGTTGATGGCCAAAGCCGCCACGCGCACCACGTTGAGCAGCCAGATGAGTAAGATGCCCGCCGGGATAAACCAGACCTTGTGCCTCCACGGCCCCGGAAAAGCTACCACGAACCCCGCAAACAGCGCATAAAGCACCAGGCCGTTGCAGGCCGCGCCCACAATTACCGATTGCTCGCCGGCCATGAGCACCAGGGTGGGGATGTGGGCATCAACTGCGGCCGCAAAGCCCAGGGCCTGTAGCACGGCGGTGGCACTACTGGCAATGTTATGGCATAAAACAGCATCGAGCCGCCCATCGGGACCCAGCCACCGTTCGTAGCCAAAAAACCAAGCCAGGTATATAGCTGCCGCCACAAACAAAAACCGGTACAGTAGCTGGTTGCCGGCGGGAACAGTAGCGGAAGGCTGCATGCGTCGAAGTAAAGGAGAAGGAGCCACGAAATACCAGCAGCGGCTCTCTTGTTTTTGCAAAAGTGCCGCTGACCGGAGAAAAAGGTGCAGAAACAGTCGATTTTTAGGCGCGCTTACGCCGTTCGCGCAACTTTTTGAGGCCGTAGGCTACGCCACCGGCCAACAACAGCGAAGCTCCGCCATCGAGCGGCACGGCAGTAGTGCCAGTAGGGGTGGGGCCACCATCGGCAGGTGCCTGGGCTAGAACAGTTCCACCAACGGCTACCAGCATGATGAGCGCTGGGAGCAAACGAGCGAGGAGAAATGATTTCATGCAGGGGAAATTAAATATCAGATGATGACCAAGTAAGAGGATAACGACTTGCAATTGCTAAATGTATAAAATTTCTGGTGAAAACAACGTACAATCCTTGCGTGCCGCCAATGCGAATGCGCTGTTCCGCAAACGGCGCGGGTTGGCGCAGCACCTCCGCATTGAGCGAGTGCATCGTTTTGGCGATTGTCCGGCCTGGGCCGAACGACGGCGTGCGGGTAGCGAACCAGGTCCCGCTTCCGAAAAAAATATGCCCCCGCACTGCCTTGCCCTCGGGCGGGCTCCGAGGCCAGCCCCGCTGCCCCAAAGCTGCCCCAAAGCTGCACTAGCGGGCTGGTGGCTACCTTGCGGCAGCTGTTTCGCCCGCTTTCACCTTGCCTTATGCTTCCTGTTTCCGATGCCGCCGCTTCGCCGGCCGCTCCTGTCGATTATCATCCCCTCATTCGCCAGGTGTTTGCCGAGATGGGCAAGGTGGTAGTGGGCCAGCAGCAGCTGCTCGGCCGGCTGCTCATCGGCCTATTCACCGGCGGCCATATTTTGCTTGAAGGCGTGCCCGGCCTGGCCAAAACCCTCACCATCTCCACGCTGGCCAAGGTGCTGCACCTGCACTTCCAGCGCGTGCAGTTTACGCCCGACCTGCTGCCTTCGGACCTGGTGGGGACCATGATTTACAACCAGAACCAGTCGGTATTTGAAGTGAAGAAGGGGCCGATTTTTGCCAACCTGGTGCTGGCCGACGAAATCAACCGCTCGCCCGCCAAGGTGCAGAGCGCTCTGCTCGAAGCCATGCAGGAGCGCCAGGTTACCATCGGCGAAACCACCTACCCGCTCGACTTGCCCTTTCTGGTGCTGGCCACCCAAAACCCTGTGGAGCAGGAAGGTACTTACCCGCTGCCCGAGGCCCAGGTCGACCGCTTCATGCTGAAAGTACACGTCGACTACCTCAAGAAGGCCGACGAGCTAGAGGTAATGCGCCGCATGGCCAACCTGAGCTTCGTGGAGGACGTGCAGCCCATCCTCACCAAAGACCACATCATTGGCATCCGCCAGCAAATCAATCAGGTGCAGATTTCCGATACGCTGGAGAAGTACCTGATTGAGCTGGTGTTTGCCACCCGCCGCCCGGCCGACTACGACCTGCCCGAGTTTGCCCACGCCGTGCAGTTCGGGGCCAGCCCGCGGGCCAGCATTGCCCTGCACCGCGGAGCCAAGGCCGTGGCCTATCTCGATGGCCGCGACTACGTGCTGCCCGAAGACGTGAAGGACGTGGCCGCCGACGTGCTCAACCACCGCATTCTGCTCACCTACGAGGCCGAAGCCGACGGCATCCGGACCCAGGATTTGATTGAGGCCATTCTGCGCAAAGTGCCCATCAGCTAATCCAACAACGGTCATTCAACAACGCGAAAAAGGGCTGCCCCGATACCGGAGCAGCCCTTTTTTAGGCAGCGATGGAATCAACTATTCCACTACTACACGCTTCACCACGAGGTCGGTGCCCGACTGCAGGGTGAGGGTGTAAACACCGGCTGCAAGGCGGCTCACATCGAAATCGGCGGTGCCGCCAGCGGCGGGCAGGTTCAGCTGGCGCGTCTGTACGGTCTGGCCCAGGGCGTTGGCCAGCGTGGCCACCGTGGAGCGCAGGCTACCGGCGGGCACGCTCAGCGTGAAGCGCTGGCTGGCCGGGTTAGGCGACAGCGTAATGGCGGCGGCTAGCTCGGCATTGCGCACGGCAGTAGCTACTGGTGCCGTTACGACGCCCAGGTTGTAGCGGCCCAGGTTTGCCGATGAGATGTCGGCTGGCGGCATACCAGCGGTAATCTGATAGAACGCATCCGTGCGGGTCGGGTTTTCGGTTTGGGTGCCCAAGCTAGCCATGCCGCTAAGGGCCGCTGCGGCGTAGAAATCGCCGGCTGGGATTACCACGGGGGTTGGGAGCGCCAGGGTAAGCAAGGTGCCCGCGTCGGCGGCCGCCAGCGTCCGTACGGCCGAACGGCCTACTTCAGCGCCATTGGCATCCAGCAAAACACCCGCGATGCTGCCCAAGGCGTTGCCAGCGAATACCTGCACGCTGTTCACCGTGATGCTCTTGGTCGTGGTGAAGCGCGAAGCCAACGTGCCGTTGCCCGCGCCATTGAAGCTGATGGCACCGGTAGTGGCACCGGGTGAGGCAAAGTTGAACGTGGTGGCCGAAATCACCTGGTCGAGCGAGGCTGTGTTGTTACTAGTGTTGTCGTCGCTGCTCAGCGTTACCGTTACCGTATTGGTGCCCGCGTTGGACATTACGGCCGCCGGGTAGGCATCAAACGAAATAATGCCGCCCAGGCCAACGGGAATGGCAGGAATGGTTTTGGTATTGGTATAAAGAGTGGTGGTGCCACGTTTCACGGTGAGGACGGCGGTACCACCAGCGTAGGGCTGCAGGCCCCGGTTGTTTATTCCAGCCATTACTACCTGCGGCGTGGCGGCGGCCGAAAGCTGGCCCTGAATGTAGAGCGGATTTACCGCGGCATCGTTAGGCGATGCCGCCGAGAAGCGGTAGGTGCGGCCGGCATCAGGCAGTACGGTCTGGCGCACGTTGTGGGCGTTGAAAGTACCATCGTATGGACCGGGAACGAATGCTGTGGACGACCATGCGCCCGTCGAGGGTTTGGTTGCCACTATCGACTCGCCCGCCGTAGAGCCCTTGATGCCCACGTTCACAAACTTGATGTTGGACGGGCCCGTGCCGGCTATTGCCGAACTGTACACGAAATCAATGGTGTTCGTGGTTTCGTAAAGTTTAACCTGGAAGGAAACGTTGGCCAGCTGCGTGGTGATAGTAGTGGTGCTGGCCGAAGAGGCCGCCGTGGCCTTATCGGCTACGTTTTTCCACTGAATGGTGCAGATGCGATTGGGAGCCGTACCAGTGGTGGATACGCGGTATTCGGTGCCACCGGCCGAGCCGGCAATCAGGTCGATGTTGAAGGGGGCGAGTAGGTTAACGTCGGCCGGGTCGGAGCCGGAGAACTGACCGGTTTCGGGGGCCTGGGCAAAATCGGGGTGGAGAGCGGCGGTGGAGGGCGGCGCGCTGCCCAAGCGAATCACGCCGTTGGTGTTCAACACAAACTGCGTGAAGGCCACGTTGTTGAAGGTGAACGGGAACCCAATATTTTGGGCGGTCGAGTTGGCTTCGTCGGTGTTAGCCGTAGCAATGAGCGTGCCGTTGGTACCCAAGTCGGTGTAGGTAGGGACGGGGGTAACTACGCTGCCATCGTAGTTAAACTGAGCGTGTGCGGCCAAAGGCAATAAGCCGAGCGACAGCAACCAGCCGGCACGTTTCAGCCGGTTTTGTAGCGATGTTGACATAAAAAAAGGAGAAGAAGTGGGGAAATAAGATGGGAAATGGGTTGATGGAAACAGAAGCAATTCGTCGGCTATCAGCCAACGACAGCGGGCTATTGGCCCACAACGGGTACCAAAGTACAACGGGCACGGTGAATTGGCCGCGTTCGATGGGTAAATATTTTTTAAGCCTGCTGTTTTTGGCTCCTAATCGCTGCTAGCAGCGCCGCTGCGTTGGCCGCCGCGTCGCAGCCGGCCACGGGCACGAAGGTGCGGGCCGGCTCGTCGGGGCGCGGGGCCAAGCCGTAGGTGTAGGTCTTGTCGTAGTAATCGAGCACGCGCTCCACCATCAGCGGGAAGTCGCCGGCCGCTACGGCATCGAGGGCTTGCTGGGTGGCCAGGCCCCCCAGGCGTTTTTGCAGCCGCCCGATGGCTTCGGCCAGCAGCCGCGGGTCTTCGGCTCCGTACTCGGCGGCCAGCTTGGCTACGCGGGCGGCGCGCGGCACTTCCAGCACGAAGCGTGGGGCGGCCTGCAGCTGGCCAAACAGCCCGGGCGGAATAGTGAGCCGGCCGATTTGCCGGCTTTCATCCTCCACCCAAATGGGCGCATCGGCGGGGAGGGCGGCCAGGGCCGCCGCCAGGTTGTTCTCGAACTGCTCCTGGGTAGGCTGCACCGGCTGCCCAATGCTGCCGAAGGCCGAGCCCTTGTGATGGGCCAGGCCCTCCAGGTCGAGCACGAACTGGTCGGGCATGGCGGCCAGTTGGTGCAGCACATCGGTTTTGCCGCTGCCGGTGAGGCCGCCCAGCACCCGCCACTGCCGCGGCGCGGCAAACGAGGCCAGCACCGCCCGGCGGTAGTCCTTGTAGCCGTGGTCGAGCAGGTGCACTTTGAAGCCGCCGAGCTCCAGTAGCCACAGCACCGCGCCGCTGCGCATGCCGCCGCGCCAGCAGTGCAGGCGCACTTCCTTGCCGCCGGCTAGCCGTTGGGCCAGCTTTATCAGTTGCGACATCTTCGGCCCGAAAAACTCCAGGCCCAGGTGCACGGCCCGGTCCTGGCTCACCTGCTTATAGGTGGTGCCGATGCGCGCCCGCTCCTCGTCCGTGAACAGCGGCAGGTTGAGGGCACCTGGCACGTGCCCCTGGGCAAACTCGATGGGCGCGCGCACGTCGAGGATGGGGTAGGGGAGGGCATCGAATTCGGGCAGGGCGTGGCGGGGCATAGATGAGCGGTTCGGAGTAGCCGGGTGGTATAAAAAAACGGGTAGCGGCCCCACCAATGGTGGCTGGCATCCCTGCAGAGGCTTGTACGGCATCCCGACAGCGTCGGGGACCTATGCAAGCCTCTTGTATGGCATGCCGCTGCCGTCGGGCACTGTTGCAAGCGCCTTGCGCGGCTTGCCAGCGCCAGGGGGCGAAGCTACCGCAGCTGCCGCCGGTACAGCTGCACCGTGTTTTCGAGGCCCAAGTACAGCGCATCGCACACCAGCGCGTGGCCGATGCTGACTTCGGCCAGCTCGGGCAGCTGCTGGTGCAGCCAGGCCAGGTTGTCGAGGTCGAGGTCGTGGCCGGCGTTCACGCCCAGGCCCAGCTGGCCGGCGCGGGC
>JALYUH010000342.1 GCA_030853985.1 Bacteroidota bacterium
GCAATCCCTCACGCAAGGATTTACTATTGCGGTAAAGATGCTTCGCTACGCGCTGCATGACGGACGCTTTCATATTCATTTACCGCTCAAAATGCCGCAAGGCCAGCTCGTTACCATCATATACGCCATAGCTGCAATAATTGACCCACTCGCCCAGATTCACGTAGCGGCTGCCGGGGCGCACTTCCACATCGAGCGGCAGGTGGCGGTGGCCGAACACGTAGTAGTCGTGGTGCTGGCTTGCTTCGAGCTCGCGGCAGTATTGCAGCAGCCATTCCTCATCGCCGAAGTACACGGTGTCGTCCTTGCCGGCCTGCATGCGGCTGCGGCGGCTCCACTTGTTGGCCATGCCGATGCCGAGGTTGGGGTGCAGCCGGGCAAATAGCCACTGCGCCACGCCCGAGGAAAACACCTGCTTCAGGGCCTTGTAGCTGTGGTCTTTCGGTCCCAGCCCGTCGCCGTGCCCGATATGAAACAGCTTCTCCCCAATGCGTTGCGACACTTCCTGCCGCAGCACCGGAATACCCATTTCCTGGGTGAAGTAGCCAAACATCCACATATCGTGGTTGCCGGTGAAGATGGTAACGGGCAGCCCGCCATCCGTCAGTTCAGCCAGCTTGCCCTGCAAGCGGCTGAACCCGCGCGGAATGGCGTGCTTGTACTCGAACCAGAAATCGAACAAATCGCCCAACAGGTAAATGGCGGCCGCGTCTTGCGCCGCCTCATCCAGCCAGCGCACAATGCGCTTCTCCCGGTCCAGCGAGGCCGCCGCGTTGGGCGCGCCCAGGTGGAAATCGGAAGCGAAGTACACCCGCTTACCGGGCGGCAGCACAAGGTCAGGAAGTAAGTGGGGTGACTTCATATAAGCAATGAGCAATGAACAATGAGCAATGAACAGCGAGCAATGAGGCGTCAGGGCAACCGACCTAACTGCTCATCGCTCATTGTTCATTGCTCATTGGTTTCTCCTTCTTCCAGCAAAAACAACGCAATGCGGCGCGGGCCGTGCGCGCCCAGCACCAGGGTTTTTTCGATGTCGGCCGTGCGGCTCGGGCCGCTGGTGAGCGATACCATCGACGGCAGGGCCGCGCCGTAAAGCTCCTGCATCAGCCGCAACGCATCGCCAATTTCGGCCACCACTTGGCTGGGGCGGGCCAGCACGAGGTGCTGGTCGGGGTAGATGCTGAGCCGCCGCCCGCTGCCCGTGGCGGCCGACACCAGCACGCTGCCCGTACGCGCCACCAGCGCCTCACAGGAGGTCAGGCTAAGGTCGGCATTGGCGATGAAGTCGGTTTCCTCGGCCCGAAATGGCACGTCTGCGGCTTGCAGTACCGCTTGCAAATCGGGCTCCCACACGTAGGGCGCGCCCACTTGCTGCCGCTCGCGGTAGGCGGCCAACTGCGTGGCAAAGTCGGCCAGCGTTTCGCAGTAGTGAAATTCGCCGCCCACCTGCTGGAACCGCTCGGCGAAGGCCACCACCACATCGGCGTTGCTCAGAGGCGGGTGCACGGGAGCCGCAAAGTCGGGCCGGGGCGGCAGCGGCGCGGGGCCGGCCGCCAGCCCCTGGCGGATACGGGCCAACACGGCCTCGCGGGAAGATTCGGACATGACGCAAAAGTAAGGACATAAAAAAAGCCAGCCCCACGCAAGGGCTGGCTTTTGAAATATACTGCAAGCTTCCGTTTACCCTGCTACCGCGCTGCCGCTGGCGGCCGGCGCTTCGTTGTTGCGGCTGTTGTCGTCCAGGCCGGGCAGGTTCAGGTCGGGCAGGTCGCTAATCACGCCGGCGGCAGCCTGTTCGCCGCGCACTTCCGAAGCGGTTTCGCTGCGGTCGGTGCCGGCCATGTGGGCCTGGTAGTTGGTCTGGGTATCGAAAGGACGCGGGCCCACGAGACGGGTCAGGTCCTCCTGTTGCAGCACTTCTTTTTCGAGCAGCTCCTTGGCTACCACTTCCAACTCGTGCCGACGCTCGGCCAGCAACTCCTTGGTGCGGATGTAGGCATTCTCGATGATAGTGCGCACTTCCTCGTCAATTACCTGCGAGGTAGCTTCCGAGTAAGGCTTCGAAAAACCGTACTCGTTCTGGCCTTTCGAATCGTAGAACGACACGTTGCCGAGCTTGGAGTTCATACCATACATAGTCACCATCGAATAGGCCATCTTGGTGATGCGCTCCAGGTCGCTCAAGGCACCGGTCGAGATTTTACCGAACACCAATTCCTCTGCAGCGCGGCCACCCAAGGCCATGCACATTTCGTCGGTCAGCTGCTCGGTATTGTACAGAAACTGCTCTTTCGGCAGGTACTGCGCGTAGCCCAGCGCGGCCACGCCCCGCGGCACAATGCTCACCTTCACCAGCGGGTCGACGTGCTCCAGGAACCAGCCCGCAATGGCGTGGCCGGCCTCGTGGTAGGCCACAATGCGCTTCTCGCCGGGCGAAATGATTTTGTTCTTCTTCTCCAGGCCGCCAATCACGCGGTCAATAGCGTCGGTGAAATCTTGGTCGGTAATGAATTTCTTGTCGCGACGGGCGGCAATTAGGGCCGCCTCGTTGCACACGTTGGCAATTTCGGCACCGGCAAAGCCAGGAGTCTGGGCTGAAAGGCGCTTGGCATCCACGTCGGGGCCGAGCGTGAGCGGCTTCAGGTGCACCTGAAAAATCTGGGTGCGGCCGTTGATGTCGGGCTTATCGATGCTGATTTGGCGGTCGAAACGACCGGGACGCAACAGGGCCGAATCCAAGGTGTCGGGCCGGTTGGTGGCGGCCAGAATAATCACGCCGGAATCGGTGCCGAAGCCATCCATTTCCACCAGCAGCGAGTTCAGGGTGTTTTCGCGCTCGTCGTTGCCACCGGGCATCGAGCCCTTGCTGCGCGAGCGGCCCACGGCGTCAATCTCATCAATAAAGATGATACAGGGAGCTTTGGCCTTGGCCTGCTTGAACAAGTCCCGAACGCGAGCCGCGCCCACGCCCACGAACATCTCCACGAAGTCGGAGCCCGAAAGCGAGAAGAAGGGTACGTCGGCTTCGCCGGCTACAGCTTTGGCCAGCAGGGTTTTGCCGGTGCCGGGAGGGCCTACCAGCAGCGCGCCCTTCGGGATTTTGCCACCGAGGATGGTGAACTTACTGGGGTTCTTGAGAAACTCCACAATCTCCTGCACTTCCTCTTTGGCCTCTTCGAGACCGGCCACGTCTTTGAAGGTGATTTTCACCTTGTCGCCGCCCTCAAATAAGGCAGCTTTGCTTTTACCAATACTGAAAATCTGGCCACCGGGGCCACCCGCGCTGCCCATGCGGCGCATCAGGAACCAGAACCCGACAATCATCAGAATAATGAAGCCGTAGGTGCCGATGTAGTCGCCGGGGCTCGACCGCTCCTCAATGTTGAGGGGCAGGCGCTGGGCTGAAGGCACGTCTTTTTGCAGCGCATCCAGGTTTTCCTGAAACAGCTTGGCATCCACGACGGGGAAGTAGAACTGCGAGCCGATGCCCTCGCCGCCGAAGGGCGAGCGGCGCGTGAGCTCCTGCTTGTACTTGGCGCGGGCGGGCTCTTTCAGCGTCACCTCCACCACTTTTTGGTTGCTGATGATGGTGACGGCCTGCACTTCGCCGGCGGTCAGCATGCTTTCAAAGCGCTGCTGATTGATTTTGGCGGGCGAGTTCAGGTTATTCACCCACATTACCCCAAACAAAAACACGAGCAGGCCCGCCAGCACCCACAGCTGCAAGCCCGGGCGCGGGTTGGGGGCCGGGGTCAGGGGCTTCTTCTTTTTATTAGAATTTAGATTATTATCCGACATGAAAATAGCTGCTTAAAACCAAGGATAGGTAGGAGCAAAACACCGCGCCGAAAGTAAATGTTCGGCGAAAAGGCAGACGCAGAGCAGGCGGTTTTATTTTATTTGGGTTGGGAATTTCTGTCATGCAGCGCATTCTACGCATCAAGCAGAGACGAAGCATCTTGCCCGCCACTACTAACCAGATTGATTGCGTTGAGCGGTAAAGATGCTTCGTCTCTACTTGATGCGCAGAATGCGCTGCATGACAGTTTCGACCTAAAATGCCGGGCTACGCCGGCTCCGACTCGATGTAGCTGATATCGGCATCGCCCCACAGCTCCTCCAGCGCGTAGAACTTGCGGCGGTCGCGCAGGAAGACGTGGACCACTACGTCCACATAGTCGAGCAGTACCCACTCGCGGTTGGTGCGGCCTTCGGTCTGCCAGGGGCTTTCGCCGGTTACTTTTTCGATTTCTTCCTCCACCGAGCGAGCCACGGCTTCGAGCTGCGTGTCGGAGTTGGCCGAGCAGATGATGAAATAATCGGCAACTGCATTCTTTAATTCCTTCAGATTCAGTACCACGATGTCGGCGGCCTTTTTATCCTGCATGCCGCGAACGACCAAATCTGCCAATGTGTCTGAATCCTGACGGACCAACGTGCTTTTCATATTGTCTTATTAGGTATGAGCTTTACAGCCGAAAGTCTACGAAGTTAACGATACGCGCAAGAAGACGGTGGTTATTACCCCTCAAACCCTATTTACGGGCCAGCAACTGGTGTGGCTCGCGTCCTGCGCCTCGACCAATTCGGAGGCTCAGGCGTTGGTAGTCCAAAACCGGGCCAGCGAAGGCTGTACCGTCCTAACGGACTTCCAAACGGCCGGCCGGGGCCAGCGCGGCAACCAGTGGCAAGCCGCCCCGGCCGAAAACCTGATGCTGTCGGTGGTGTGGCAGCCCACGTTTTTGGCCGCTACTGAGCAGTTCCGCCTTAGCCAGGCCGTGGCGCTGGGCGTGCACGACTGGGCCAGCGCGTTGCTCGGGGCCGACCCGAAGCTGAAGCTAAAATGGCCCAACGACCTGTATTACGGCGGCCAGAAGCTGGGCGGCATTCTGATTGAGAACAGCCTCAGCGGCCCCAAAATCCAATATAGCATCATCGGTATTGGCCTGAATGTCAACCAGCAGGTGTTTGAGCACCCCACCGCTACGTCGTTAGCGCAGCTCACCGGGCGGGCCTACGACCGCGCCGCACTGGCCGCCCGCCTGCTGGAGTGCCTGGAACGGCGCTACCTGCAGCTGCGGGCCGGGCAGGTGGGGACGCTGCGGCGTGACTACCTGCAGGCCCTATACCGTTTTCAGGAAATCCACCCGTTTATGGTCGATGGAAAAATAGTGAGCGGCCAGATTGTCGGGGTGGAAGAGGATGGCCGGCTGGCGGTAGCCATTGCAGGCGAGCTGCGGCGGTTTGGCTTGCAGGAAATTCGGCACACCTAGCAACCAATGCGGCCGGGGGTGCATCAGGGAAGGGAGCAGCGGAAAATATCGGGTATTTCGAATAAAAAATATTTTCCGGGGTCGCCCTTTTCCCGTGCGGGCCGAGTACCTGGCGAAGCCCGCATTTAACTTTTGGGCTTTACGCCAATCTATCAAACTGAAACGCAACGGCAGCTGTTGCGTGACAGGGTGTCACGAGGCAACCCGGCACGGTGCTTGTCAATCTTTTCTTACCGCCACAACTTCTTTTTTCATTCACCCTTTCTGCTTCCGCGATGCAACTTTTTACTCGTTCGATAATAGCCCTGGCTTTGCTGGTGCTGTCGCTGGCTCCCACACTGGCGGCCAATATCACCATTCTGGTGGGCGACAATTTTTACCACGGCCCGGGCAACACGGCCCCTAATAAGCAGGAGGACATCCGCGACATTAACGTGGGCGATGTGGTGACGTTCACCTATCCCACTGGCTTTTCCAGCCATCCCACCATGTCGGACAACGGGGCTTGGCCCACCTTCCAGATGAACAGCAGCAGTCGCTCCTTCACGCTGCCAGCATTCAACGTGGTGGGGTCCTATCCCTACCATTGCACGGCGCACGGCGCGCCGCTGGTAGGCCAGTACGGCATCCTCAATGTGAAGGTGGGCACCACCACCGCGACCCTCGATGCCCGCGCCGCCGGCGTGGAGCTGAGCGTGTACCCCAACCCCGCGCGCGGCCAAGTGACCGTGAAGCTGGAGCAGAAAGCCGGGGCCGACTACAAGCTGCGCCTGAGCAACATTATCGGCCAGGAAGTACGCACCATTGCCCTGAAACCCGAGCTGACGGCCGCCGGCCTGCCGCTCGATTTGAGTGATTTGCACAGCGGCGTGTACTTCTACAGCCTGCTCGTGGATGGCAAAGTAGCCAGCACCAAGCGCCTCGTGCTGCAAAACTGACCCCAGCCGGACTTGAATGATTTGACAAAAAGCAGCCTCGGGCTGCTTTTTGTGTTTCTAGCCCGAATTGGAAAATGGTGGCGCGGTGCAACGGTGCATTGCCTACTTTTGCCTTTTCACCGATTTGCTCGTTGTTTCTTCCGGCAGTGTGCGCCCAGCACACGGGCTGGTGTCTTGTGTTCCATTCGTTTCTATGCGCTCCTTTAAAAGCCTGAACAACCTCGTCGGCTGGCTCGTGTTTGCCGTCGCCGCCGTTACCTACCTGCTCACCCTGGAGCCCACGGCCTCTTTCTGGGACTGCGGCGAGTTCATCGCCTGCTCCTACAAGCTGCTGGTGCCGCACCCGCCGGGCGCGCCCACGTTCCTGCTGCTGGGCCGGCTGTTCTCGCTGTTTTCGTTTGGCGATGTCACCAAGGTAGCCGTGCTTATCAATGCCTTATCGGGGCTGAGCAGCGCGTTCACCGTGCTGTTTCTGTTCTGGATTATCACCCGCATGGCCCGCTAAATGGTGCTGCGCCACGACGCCCGCAACGGCGTCGTACCGGCCGAATCCATCGAGCCCACCGGGTATCAGACGGTCCTTATTTTGAGTGCGGGCGTGGTGGGCGCGCTGGCCTTCGCTTTCTCCGACTCGTTCTGGTTCAATGCCGTGGAGGGCGAGGTGTACGCCATGTCGGCCCTGTGCACGGCGGCCGTAGTCTGGATTATGCTGAAGTGGGAAGCCCACGCCAGCGAGCCCGACTCCGACAAGTGGCTGATTTTGATTGCCTACGTCATCGGCCTCAGCATCGGGGTGCACTTGCTGAACCTGCTCACGCTGCCCGCGCTGGGCTTCATCTACTACTACCGCCGCACAGCCAACCCGTCGCTCAAGGGCGGCATCATCGTGCTGGTGGTGAGCATGGTGATTGTGGGCTCGATTCTGGTGGGCATTATTCCGGGCCTGCCCACGCTGGCCGGCAACTTCGAAGTGTTCTTCGTGAACACCGTGGGGTTGCCCTTCAACGCGGGCCTGTTCATCTTCCTGGTGGTGTTTATCGGGCTGATTTGGTTTGGCTTTCGCCTTTCCTTCCAGCGCCGCAGCCAGCTGCTGAACACGGCTATGCTGTGCTTCACCTTTATTCTGATTGGCTACTCGAGCTACCTGATTGTTCCGATTCGCAGCTCGTTTCAGCCCACGATTAACGAAAATGACCCCGAGGACGTGCTGAGCTTCGTGAGCTACCTCAAGCGCGAGCAGTACGGCTCGCGGCCGCTGCTCTACGGCCCGCAGTTCAACGCCCAGCCGGTGGACTACGCCGAGGGTGCCCCCCGCTACGCCCGCGACCCCCAGACCAAAACCTACAAGGAGATTCTGCCGCGCCAGCAGGAGCCCGTGTACCGCGACGAGGACAAGATGCTGCTGCCCCGCATCTACAGCTACGAGCCCGACCAGATTGCCAACTACAAGAAGTGGGTCGACATTCAGGACGGCGTGAAGCCCACGATGGGCCAGAACCTGGGCTTTCTGATGCGCTACCAGATGGGGCACATGTTCTGGCGCTACTTCATGTGGAATTTCGTGGGGCGCGAGTCCGACGTGCAGCAGGCGGGCGTGGTCACGCCCTTCAGCCCGAGCAAAGCTTCGCTGCCGGCCCGCATCGGCGAGAGCCCGGCGCACAACAACTTCCTGGCCCTGCCGCTCATTCTGGGCCTGCTGGGCCTGTGGTTCCAGAGCCGGCGCGACAGCAAGGATGCCTGGGTAACCGGGCTGCTGTTTCTGATGACCGGCCTGGCCATCGTGCTCTACCTCAACCAGCCGCCGCGCGAGCCGCGCGAGCGCGACTACACCTTCACCGGGGCCACGTTTGCATTCGCCATCTGGATTGGCTTGGGCGTGCTGGGGCTGGCCGAACTGTTTGGCAAAGTGGTGAAGGCCGACGGCCTGCGTGCCGGCTTGGCCCTGGCCGTGGGCCTGCTGATTCCGGGCATTATGGTGGCCCAGGGCTGGGACGACCACGACCGCTCCGACCGCTACAACTCGGTGGACTCGGCTAAGAACCTGCTGAACTCCTGCGCCAAGGATGCCATCCTGTTCACCAACGGCGACAACGACACCTTCCCGCTCTGGTACGCCCAAGAGGTGGAGGGCGTGCGCACCGACGTGCGCGTGGCCGTGCTCAGCTACCTGAACACCGACTGGTACATCGCCCAGATGAAGCGCCGCTCTTACCTCTCGGAGGGCTTTCCCATCTCGATGCCGGCCCCGGCCTACGCCCAGGGCACCAACGACATGCTGCCCTTCGCCGCCAACCCGGCCGTGCCCAGCGTCAACCTGAAAGAGTTTCTGGAGCTGGTGAAGGCCAACAACCCGCTGCTCCAGGTGCAGTACCAGGAGAATGGGCCGATGATGATGAGCTTCCCGACCCCGAACTTCTTCCTGCCCATCGACACGGCGGCGGTGAAGCGGCTCGGCATCATCCCCAAAGACCGCGAAAAGCAGCTGGTCGATAAGATGGAGTGGAGCATGGGCAAGCGCGCCATCGAGAAGAAAAACCTGGTGATTCTCGACATGATTGCCACCAATAACTGGAAGCGGACCATCTATTTCAGCAGCACCGTGAACCCCGGCGACTACATGAACCTGCAGCCCTACTTCCAGCTGGAGGGCATGGCCTACCGCCTGCTGCCCCTGAAGGACCCGAACTACGACCCGCGCAGCGGCGACGACGGCTTCGTAGAAAAAGACCTCACCTACCAGCGCCTGATGAAGGATTTCAGCTACCGGGGCCTGCAGAACCCACACATTTTCTACGACGAGAACAACCTGCGCTTCCCGGCCAACTACCGCGATAAGTTCGCCCGCCTGGCCAACGCCTACCTCGCCGACCACAACGTGGCCAAGGCCAAAGAAGTGGCCGACAAGGCCCTGGAGCTGATGCCCGACGCGGCCGTGCCCTACGACTATTACTCACCGCAGCTGGTGGCGGCCCTGGTGGCGGGCGGCGAAAAAGCCAAGGCCGACCAGATTCTCGACACCATGACCCAGCGCTCGGAACAGATGCTGGCCTACTACGCCACCAAGCCCGACGGCAGCCTGTTCGAGGACGACCAGCGCGGCTACCTCGTGGGCCTGCAAAGCGTGTACATGGCCGCCGAGCGCGCCGGCGACCGCGCCCGCGCCGACAAGGCCCGCGGCCTGATGCAGCAGTACTACCCGCAGTAATCGGCAAATGAGGAACTGCTGTTACGCACAGCTTCGTTTAAGATGCCGGAAAAGCAGTAGCGCGAACTTGTAGTTCGCGTCTCCGCGCCATTTAACGCTAGTCGAACGGCGCGAAGAAGCGAACTACAAGTTCGCGCTATTTCCCTGCGTACCAGCAGTGAGTAACTGCGTAATGGCCGGCTCGCAGGATGCGGGCCGGCCGTTTTTGGTTAGGGGTGTGGCAGGTTTTCCAGGTCGTTGTGGTCGCGGGGCCGGCCGGCGGCACGCTTGGCTTGCAGCAAGTGCTGGTACTGAATGAGCCGGATGGTGAGGCCTTCAACTTCCGTATCGGTGGCCTGCGCGTGGGCATCGGCAAAGTTTAGGCCTTTGAGCGTGGTGATGATATCGATGGCTACGGGCGGGCGGCCGAAGGTGAACACGTCGAAATCGGGCCGGTGCAGGAAGTTTTCGGCCGTCATGTCGAAGGTGGGCATCCCGAACAGCCGGAAGGCGTGGGCCAGTAGCGCATAGTTTTCGGCCGACTTCTCTACCCAGATGTCCAGGTAGCCGGTGGTGCGGCTGTAACCGTGCAGAATGACCGAATAGCCGCCCACCAGCACGTAGCGCACCCCGCTCGCGTGCAGCGCCGCCAGAAAATCCCGGAAGTCCTCGTTGAAGATGTTACCCATGCTGGCGGTGCGCGTGGGCGCGGCACGAAAACGCCGTGCGGTCCAGCCGGGGCGGGTTATCGAGGTCGAAGTTGAAGGCCACGCTGTTCAGGTAGTGGGCCGCCCGCAGGCGTTTGGCCATCGTTTCGGGCTGCTGCTGCCGGTGGTAGGCGGCGGCCTGGGCGTGGGTGCCAGCGTGGAAAGCGGTGCGGTCGAGACGGAAAGCCATGCCCGAAGGTACGGCCGGGTGGCCCGGGCACCGGGCGGGCACCGGGCGGGCACCGGGCGGGCACCTAAGCAAAATGGCCGGCCCGCCTTGTGCGAACCGGCCGTTACCAGTGGTTATCAATCGGGCAGCGCTGCCGTGTTCCTCTTACCACCCTAAGCAGCATCGGGCCGCGCTGCCCGGCCCTTCTTACCACCCTAAGTAGCATCGGGCCGCGCTGCCCGACCCTGATTACCTTCTTAAGTAGCCTCGGGCAGGGCTGCCGTGCCTTTCTTATCTCTCTAAGCAGCACCCGGCAGCGCTGCCATAGTTGTCTTACCCCCCTAAGATGTGCCGGACAGCGCTGCCGCAACTACTTAAGCTGCTTTGGGCACGGCAGCGGTTTTTTTAGGGTACACCCGGTTAGGCAGGCTGGCGTAGTCGAAGTAGCGGCGGGCCTGCATGGGGGCGCGGCGGTGCACGTAGCAGGCGGCGGTATGCACGTCCCAGAGGGCTTCGGCCACGGCCAGCGCGCCGGGGCCGAGGTCGGCGAGGGTTTCCTGCAGGTCGGTGCGGGCTTTGGTTTTGGTGGTGATGGCTGTGAGGTATTGCTTGAGCAGGGTGCCGGCGGCGGGGCCCTGGGCCTTCACCGCATCGTCGGCCGATTCCTGCAAGGCCTTGGTGTAGGCCGTGAGGCGGGTGGCCCGGTCCCGCACCGGGGCCTGGGTGAGGCCGGCGAGCTTGTTGGGGTAGTAGCTCGCCTGCGCGTCGGCATGGTCGTAGAGGTAGGGCTTGAGCACCTTGGCATCGGTGGCCTGAATGAAGGTTTTGAACGCCTCGAAGGCCGTTTGCTCGGCGCTGGTGCTGGTTTGGGCGCTGCCGCCCTGGCCCTGGCGGGCCACCATATCGGCTCGCAGGGCAGCGGCGGCGGCGGCAAGGGCGGGGCCGTGGCCGGCAATGAGCGCCTCGGTACCAGGGCCAGCCACGGCCGTAGCCGTGAACTCGGCAAACCGGGCCAGCACTTCGCGGGAGGCTTTCAGGTGCAGGAAGAAGTTCTCGTACTTGTCGTTCTGGTAGTCTTTCATGCGGGCAAACCGGAAAAAAGGGAAACGAAAAAGCGTCGGTCGGGGCGGCCCGGCCGGCACGGGGAAGGTAGCGCCGAAAGCCGAAGCGGCTAGTGCTGCGGGCTAACCGGGAAGCGGCTGACGTGACAGCGTAGACGCGACCAGAAAACTGTTTATTGCTGGCGGTCGAACCGCCCTGACGTTACCCGCAGGGTTTTGGTGGGGTCCCGGTTGCTAACGGCCGTGAACTCGAACGTGCCTGCCGTTATGGGTCTGCTTAAATCGACCAGATTTGCATAGGTAAAATCAACCTTGCCTACATGGATATTATTCGTGATATATGCTTCGCCCGAATTATCGTTAGGAAAGAAAGCCCCATAATTGCGGCACTGCGTTGGGCTTGAAGCCGGCATATAGGCTGATTGCTCATTCAGTAAATAGGTTCTAATTAATGAATTGGTTTTATAGCTCGGGATGCTCCTCAAGTAGATATGCAGGCTTCCATCTTGGCCGCCAAGTTTGCCATTTAGGCGCAAGTAGTACGCGCTATCATAGGCAAAGCCGCCGCCAATGCCCGCGACTTTGCCTGGTCCACTGCCGAAGCCGCTGGCCACGAAGAGTTGGCCGTTAATAAGGCAGCCGGCGGTGTTGGCCCCGGTTTGGGTAGCGGCCGGCAGGCCTGCGTTGGGGTCGTCTTTCTGGCAGCCGGCGGCTAGCAATAGCGCGGCCAGGGGAATAAACAAGTAGGTTTTCATGGGCGGGCAGGAGAAGAGGTAAGATTAAGTGCTTGAAGCAATGTACCAATAGCAACTAATGGCCGCAGGGCTTGGACGTGGCCATTTGCACGCTGCCGAAACCACCGACAACGGCTGCTGACGCGGCGGAAGCAGCCGGTAGCTACCTAGACATCGAATAACCAAGCTCTCCCGGTGGGATAGGCCAGGAGCACAAGTGGAAAGGGAAGACCCGAATGTATCGCTCTTGAATCAAACCTCGGTGATTATCAGGAAATAAATTACCCAAACCTTCAAAATACTTTTGCCTTTATTAGATTTTTGAAAGCACACTTTGCGCCGACAATTTTCGGCGCTCGCCCTTTTTTTTGCCCCGCCGCCGCCATTTTTTGCGTTTGGCGCGTTAGAAAAAACCGACTTTACAATTCGCAGTTCGCCGCCCCTGCCATGCCCTCCCCTTCCCCCCGCTGGTACCGCCTCGGCGGGCTACTGCCGCTGCTGGCCGCCGCCCCGCTGGCCACTCCGCGCCCCGATTTCGCCGGCCTCTATCGCGACGCCCCGGCCCTGACCGTGGACACCCGCCGCGAGGGCGACAGCCTGCGCCTGTACCTGCACCTGCCCGCGCCCACCCACCTGGGACTGGGCCATGCGCTGCGGGTGGCGCTGTGGCCCAGCTACGAAGCCCGCGCCCCGCTATGGCAGGATAGCATCGCACCCGCCCGCCAACACCCGCACCCCACGCCCGATGGAGGGGTGCGGCTCAGCTTCTGCCTGCTCGCCGCGCAGCTGCCCGCTGGGGCCGCGCTGCAAGTAACTACCGCCCCGCCCGATGCTAAAGACGATTACCAGGAGACCGGCACCACCGCTTGGCTGCGTATTACCGAGGCCGGGTTGGCCCGGCCCTTCGTGCTCACGGATTCGGCTGGGCAGCCGCTGGCCCGGCGCTACGTGCAAGCCGGCGAAATATTTGGCGTCGAGAGCTATGGCTTGATGCAGCCCGTGCGCTGGAAGCGCTACGCCGTGAGCCCCGCCCCTGCCCTGCCGCCGATGACCAATGCCGCCGCCATGCCCGCCGGCCCGCGCACCCTACCCGTGCTCGATTCGGCCGAGGCCCGCCCGGGCCAGCAACTGCGCTTTGGAGTGCCCGGTCTATACGCCTTGAAGGTGGGCGGCGTGGGTGGCATCGCCCCGCGCACGCTAGCCGTGCTAGTCGCGCCCAACGCCTACCCCGCTCTCAGCACCGCCGCCGAATTGATTGAGCCGCTGCGCTACCTCACCACCAGCCAGGAGCGCCAGCGGCTGACCGACGCGCCCGACCCCAAGCGGGCCGTCGATAAATTCTGGCTCGACATCGCCCAGGGCAACCAGCGGCTGGGCAAGGAATTAATCCGGACCTACTACGGCCGCGTGACGGCGGCCAACCGCCTGTTTGCCGCCCACAAAGCCGGCTGGCTCACCGATAGGGGCCTGCTGTACGTGGTGATGGGGCCGCCGCCGGGCGTGCGCCGCTTCGCCAACGGCGAGGAACGGTGGTATTATCCCGACGGCGGCCTGAGCGGCGGCCCCATCTCCTACACCTTCCGGCCCCGACCGAGTACCTTTGCCCCTGATTATTACGAATTGGTGCGCCGGCCCGAGTACGAACTGCTCTGGTATGCCGCCGTTGAAAAATGGAGA
>JALYUH010000198.1 GCA_030853985.1 Bacteroidota bacterium
GCCAGCAGTAGCACGAGCAGCAGATAAAACGAGCGGGTTTTCATAAGATAGAACGGGTTGAAAACGGACGATGAACCAAGATACGGACCTTTGACCGACTACGATGCACCAGGTTTAATGCCCGGACTTTGGTAGCGTGGGCTCCGGAAACTATTCGCACCATTTGGGCCAGCGCCACTCGGTTCGGGCTACAGCGGAATGCGGTAGGTGGCATCGGTTGCTCCACCCAGCAGGCCGTAACCCTGGCGCACATTGCCGGCCAGCGGGGCGGGCTCGGCAAAGGGGTTGCCGTCGGAGTCGTAGTAGCGGCGGTTGGAGAGGTAGAAGTTGTAGGTTTCGGCCGTGAGGCTGCTCACGGTCACTTCGAGGTAGACGGGCCGCGGGCAAGGGCCCTGCGAGTAGCAGCCGGTATTGTAGCGCACGTCGGCGGTCAGGGTCAGGGGCTGGCCGTTGTGGTTCACATCGGCGAAAGGGTGAATGCCATACGCCCCGAGGCTGTACTGCTGCTGCGCACTCGACAGCTCGAACTGCTCGATGCTAACGGTATTATCGCGGCTGTCGCGGTCCGTTTCCAGGCTGCCGTAGCGGAAAGGCTGCCCTTGCGCATCGAGCACGCGGGCAAACGCCACGTAGTAGTTGGCCGCATTGGGGTCGTCGGCCACGGTCACGGTCAGGTGGCCGTTGGTGTAGCTCGTATTGGGGCCTGTGGCCCCACGCGCCTGATAGCTGACGCTGGCGATGGCGGGCACGGCGGGCAGTGCGACGGTGCTTTCGGCCGTTTCGAGGCCGGGCAGGGTGGCCCGCAGCGTGTAGGCCTGGCCCGGCTGCGGCCGGAAACCCAGCACCGGGCGGTAGTAGCCGGGGTCGCCGCCGTAGCCCGACGCGAAGTTGTCGGCAATGGGCCGGTAGCGTTCCACCACGCGGCCGGCGGCATCGCGCAGCTCCACGGCCGCATCGGCCCGGCCATTGAGCCGGTCGGTGCTGAACACGCGCTGGCTGTTGCTCACGTAGAGCTGGCGCTGCCGGAAAAGCTCCCGGAAGGAGGAATCCTGCGGAGCCTGGGTGAGCAGGTACAGCAACGACACGCGGGGCGTGTGCGGCGGCTCGGGCAGGTCGGTGGCCGATTCGCAGCCAGCCAGGGCCCACGCGGCGAGCAACAGGAAAGGAGTGGTTTTCATAACGGAACGATGGACGGCCTCTGCTGATGTGCTATTAAAACCGAAACGTTTTGCTGAACGACGGCAAAATGGGAAACAGAGACACCTGCCGGTAGCTGGGCGTGGTGCTGCCCTCGGCCCGGCCCAGGTAGATGAAATAGGGGTTGTGCCGGTTGTAGGCATTGTACACGCTGATGCTGTTCACCACTTCGCCCCAGCGCTTCTTTTTGGTGTGGCTCAGGTCGAGGTCGAGGCGATGGTAGGCGGCCATGCGGTAGCTGTTGCGCGGGCCGTAGTCGTCGTACACGGCGTAGGGGCCCAGCTGGTAGCGGCCCTGCGCCAGCGTCACGGCGTTGCCGGTGCCGTACACGAACGTGCCCGACAGCGTGAGCGTGGGGCTGAACTCGTGGATGACCACCAGCTTCAGGTCGTGCCGGCGGTCGTACTTGTAGGGATAGGTCTGGCCCTGGTTCAGGTCGGCGAAGCGGCGGTTGCTCCAGGCCAGGGTGTAGCCAATCCAGCCGGTGGTGCGGCCGGTTTTCTTCTGCAGAAACAGCTCGGCCCCGTAGGCCCAGCCCTGCCCGCTGGTGATTTTGCTTTCGTAATTATCGTCCGTTGTCCCAATAAAATCAGCTCCTTCCCGAAACTCAATCAGGTTCTGCATGGGCTTGTAATAGGTTTCGAGGCTTAGCTCAAAATCCTCGCCGCCGTAGCGCAGGTTGCGGGCCGCACCCAAGCTAATATGCTGGGCTTTCTGGGGCAGCGTGCGCGCCGTGCTGGGCACCCACAGGTCGGTGGGCAGGCCAATGCCGCTGTTGGTAAGCAGGTGGATGTACTGCGTGGTGCGGGCGTAGGCGGCCTTCAGCGCCCAGTTTTCCGTGAGCAGGTAGCGGGCCGACACGCGCGGCTCCACGCTCGGGTACAGCTTCTTATCCACCAGAAAGCTGTTCAGGCGCAGGCCCACGTTCACCTTCAGGCGGTCGGTCAGCTTCACGTCGTCTTCGGCGTAGAGGCTGGCCTCGTCGGCCCCGATGCGGCGGCCGCTGGTCTGGTTTTCGGCGGGGTTGGCCGCGCCGTCGGTTTGCATGGCGCCGGGCCGGAACTGGTGCCGGATGTACTGCCCGCCAAAGCGCACGTAGTGGTTGGGGTTGGGCACGTAGTCAAAATCCATCTTCGCGCTCACGTCCTGGATATTCGACAGGTAGCTAAGCGAGAATTTGTCGGTCCGGGCCTGGCCGTTGTTCGTGTACCGGTCCTCCTGCGTAATGCCCACATCGAACTGGTAGCGGGTGTAGGTGAGGTGGGTATTGAGAAACAGCCGGTCGTTCACAAGGTGGTTCCAGCGCAGGGCGGCCGTGCGGTTGCCCCAGCCCAGGGCGCTGGTCTGGCGCGAGTAGTCGCCGTTGGGGCGCTTGTTTTCGTCGTTGGCATAAAACTCGTCGCGGCCCAGGTAGCCGCTCAGGTACAGGCGGTCGCGGGCCCCCAGCTTCCAGTTCAGCTTGCCGTTCAGGTCGTAGAAGTAGTAGCCGGCCGTGGCCCCATCCGTCTGCGCCTTGATGATGGGCCGGGCCAGAATATCAATGTAGGTGCGCCGGGCCGAGAAGATGAACGAGGCCGTGTCCTTTTTGATGGGGCCTTCCAAGGTCAGGCGCGAGGCAATCAGGCCGATGGCGCCTTCGCCGTGCAGCTTCTGCATGTTGCCTTCCTTCATCGTGATGTCGACCACCGACGACAGCCGCCCGCCGTAGCGCGCCGGAAACCCGCCCTTTATCAGCTCCACGTTCTTGATGGCATCGGCGTTGAACACCGAAAAGAAGCCGAACAGGTGCGAAGCGTTGTAGATGGGCGTGCCATCGAGCAGCATCAGGTTCTGGTCGGGCGAGCCGCCGCGCACGTAGAGGCCGCTGCTGCCTTCGCCGCCGGCCTGCACGCCGGGCAGCAGCTGCAGCACCTTCAGCACGTCGGTTTCGCCAAACAGCGCAGGCAGCAGCTTTATCTGCTTCACCGGAATGTTGATGGTGCCCATGCGCGTGCTTTCCGCAATTTTCTCCTCGCGGCTGCCCACCACCTCCACCCCCGCCAGCTCGGCCAACGACGGTTTCAGGCGAAAATCATACGAGAAGCTGCTCGCCGCTTTGCGGGCCAGCCGCAGCTTCTCGTAGCCCAGCGCCGACACCAGCAGCCGCACCGAATCGGGCGCGGTGGCCAGCGTGAGCGAGTAGAAGCCGAACGTGTTGGTGCTGG
>JALYUH010000247.1 GCA_030853985.1 Bacteroidota bacterium
GCGCAACACGATGTCCACAATCACATCGAAAGCCTTGTGACTCAAGCGTTCGGTGGGGCTGATGAAGTTACCGGCCGCGTTTTTCAGCAACACATCCACGCCGCCGAATTCCTGCATGAACGCACCCTACACCCAGCCTATGCTGCGCGATAACGCGCTGGCTGGCAAAACCATTATCGTGACTGGCGGCGGCACCGGCCTGGGCCGGGCCATGACCACCTACTTCCTGCAGCTGGGGGCCAATGTCACCATTACCAGCCGCAAGCTGGACGTGCTGGAAAAAACGGCCGATGAGTTGCGGCAGCAAACCGGCGGCCAGGTGCTGGCCATCGCCTGCGACGTGCGCAAGTACGACGAAGTGGAAGCCATGCTGGCGCGCACCATTCAGGAATTCGGGGGCGTGGATGTGTTGCTGAACAACGCGGCCGGCAACTTCATCAGCCCCACCGAGCGGCTAAGCCACAAGGCGTTCGATGTGATTGTCGACATCGTGCTGCGCGGCTCCTACAACTGCACGCTGGCCGTGGGCAAGCGCTGGATTGCCGATAAAAAGCCCGGCACCATCCTCAACATCGTAACGACTTATGCTTCGGTCGGCTCGGCCTTCGTGGTGCCTTCGGCCACCGCTAAAGCCGGCGTGTTGGCCATGACGCGCTCATTAGCAGTGGAATGGGCCAAGTACGGCATTCGTTCCAATGCCATTGCGCCCGGCCCATTCCCGACGGAAGGGGCCTGGAGCCGCCTGTTTCCCGAGCCGCTGGCCAGCAAGCTCGACCCCGCCGCCAGCGTGCCGCTCAAGCGCGTGGGCCAGTATCAGGAACTGGCCAACCTGGCCGCTTATTTAGTATCGGATTTCTCGGCCTACGTGAACGGCGAGGTCGTCACCATCGACGGCGGCGAGTGGCTAAACGGGGCCGGCGAGTTCAACAAGCTCGAAATGCTCACACCCGATATGTGGGATACCATCGAAAAAACCATGCGCCGCTAGCCCGTAGATTGAACGGATTTCAGCGGACTGAGCCGGTCATTTATGGTTCAATTCAGGTCTGACGTTGGCTTGGAGTAAACGAAGAAACGAAGAGAGGCTGCTCATTGGAGCAGCCTCTTTTGTTATTTGGCAGAATAACTTCGCCGGAATCGAACCACAGATAGTTCGCTTAATCCACCAAAATCCGCTCAGTCCGCGGTTAGAGTTTGTAGCCTTTGTAATCCTTGGTGAACTCCTCGGCCGGGATGGGCTGGTTGGGCACCACGTCGGAGAATTCAAATTTCTCAAACAGGCCTTTGTCGTCATTCACCTGCACCACGGTGGGCAGGTAGGTTTTGGGGTCGATGCAAACAATGGTGCGGCGGCCGTAGGCGTTGGGCACTTGCAGCATTTTGCCAGCCGGGATTTTCTCGCCGATGGTCAGACCGTTGCGCTCAATAATGCGAAACTCGCCGCAGCCAAACCGCTCGGCTACCGAGCCGATGGTTTCGTTGGCCCCGGCCTTATAGCTCACGTAGCGGAACTGCGGAAAGTCGGAGCGCAGCACGTAGTTGGGGCGGCCCTGCACGGTGCTGTCGCCCACGTACTTAAACGTGCGGCTGAACGTCATGTCCTGCCGTAGGCCAGTGGTGCGCAGCAGGTCGGAAATGGTGCCAAAACCGGCCTGCAGCACCGTGTGGTGCTGGTTGCTGCGCATGAGCTTGGCGTTGGGGTCAAGGCTAAGCGTGACGTAGGGGAAGGCCGCCGGGTTCACGAAGGCATCGCCGTTGTTCTGGCCTTGCCCCCAAAGCACTTCCACGCCCTTCTGGTTTTTGATGTAGATGCGCAGCGGCTTGTAGGCAATTTTCATGATGCTGCGGGCCTGACGAATGCTGCCCTCAATGCGTTCCTGGGCCTTCACGGTGCAGCGCAGATACTTCAGGCCTTCGATGGCAGTGCCCATGCGGGCGGTGAGCTGCTCGGTGGTGATGGGAGCGGCGGCGGGCGTGGCCGCTACCAGAATTGCCGCCGAAGCCAGCGGAGCCGCCCAGCGCAGGGCCGGACGAAACGAAGCGAAAATCGCAACCATATATAAGAAAGGAATAATCGGAAAAAGCGGAATACTACAAGCAGAATGCCCGCAGGCCCGACAAATTTAATTCAGGCTGATGTGCGGAAAACGCGAAGCCACGGTGTCGAAAATAAATAGCTCATCAATTTCCACGCCATGCATAAAATGGTAGAGCGGAAACTGCTCAACCACGGCCTGCACGGCTGCTTTGTCGTCGCCGTTGATGGTGACCCAGCCCCGATTGCGAGCACTGTTGATGGCGTAGGTTTCGATTATTTTTTCGTTCAGCAGGCGGTTGATAAAATCTCGGTGGCGCGGAATAAGCGCGATAAAGTCATCGTCGAACGACTCGGGCAGCAGCATGGAAACGACAAACGTAGGCATAAATAGCAGCAGCAGTTGGCCGGCGCAAGGCAGGCACTGCAATAGAAAAAGATAAGCGCCATTGAAAATCGAGGCGCGACTACAGGAAAATAAAATGCCCCGCTAGCCAGTCAGGCCGGGCGGGGCAGTGTAAATACCGGCACGGGCCGGGTTGGTTTAAGAATGGCCCAGCTCGGCTACGAGTGGCTGCTCGGCATCGCCGGTGGCGGGGCGGGCCGCCAAGTCGGGGCTGGTGCTGCCAGTAGCCTCGCGGGCATCTTCCCAGGTACGGTACTTCGTTATCTCACCTTGAAACTTGCCCAAATACCAGCTAATCAGGCTCAAGTCGTCCAGAAAACCGAGCACCGGAATAAAATCAGGCACCAGGTCGATGGGCGACAGCACGTAGAGCAGCACGGCAAAACCCGAAACAATGGTGCCGGTGGAAACCTCGCGGTAGTCGCCGCTGATGTAGTTGCGCACCAGCCGCACCAGCGTGGCAGCTACATCGAACAACTGCTTGAATTTGTTGTCGTTGCTGTCCTTGCTGGCGAGCTTGTCGGCGGTTTCGTTGAGGATGGCAACCACCTTGAATGGCCGGCCCAACAGCTTGGTGGCGCGGCCGATGAAGACGTTGAATATGGCGTTTTTGGAAAGTTGGAGGCCTTTTTCGGCAAGTGAAGACATGGGAGCGCGGGCAAATGAAAAATGTTTGCCGGGCTTTACGCGCAACCCGCGTCGGGCGTTGTTTAGCGCTCGAACAGGGGCGAGGTGCCGCCCACCCAGTCCTTATCCTTGTTAAAGTCCACCCCAATCATCTCGCCGCGGCTCAGGCGGGCGAGGCCAGTGAGCAGCCGGGGGCGCGCCGCACCGGTGGGCCAGATATAGAGCAGGCGAATTTCGCACTTCACCAAGCCGTCGGGCGACTGCACCACGGGCTCGTACTGCACCTTGCGCTGCAATAGATAGTGCTGCTTGTCAGATAGCGCGTCGAGGTCGGCGGCGGTTACGTGCAGGCGCACGCCCGCACCGGCAAATGAGTACAGCGGCTTGAGTACGTAGTTTTCGAGGTCGGCCGGGTACTCTTTAAGTTCGTGCAGGTAGAAGCTGGGCGGCACAAACGGGCCGCTCAGCAGAGGCAGGGTGAATTTGCTGACCCGGAAAAACCAGTTCGGGTGGCCCACCCAGGCTACGTCCACGTCGGCATCGGTGAGGCGGAACTCGGTTTCGAGGTCAGGATAGCGGGCCAGCTCATCGAAAATAATGCGGTTGTAAATGCGCTTGATGCGCACGAGTTGGCCGTCTTTTTCGTAGAACAGTTCGCGGCCGCGCTTGCGCACCTTGGTGAGGCACACCGGCTCGACGCCCCAAAACTGGCGGGTGAGGGCGAAGTCGACGCGGGTTTTCTGACGCTCCGGAAACAGCTCCAGCAACACCACATTCTCGGCCGCTTCGTCGGCCAGCAGCAGTTGGCGCATGTCTGCGCAGTAGCTGGTAAAGTCGGCGGTTTCGACAAATGGCGACACCGAATCGGGAATGGGAAAGAACCGGCCGAACTCGCCCGGCAGCCAAGCCTGGAAGGCATAAAGCGAGGGAAATCCCTGCATCTCAATCAGCTGCGGTTCCAACTCACCGTGCGCGTCGCGGCACACGGCGAAGTCGAATGTCAGGAAATCGGGCCGTTCTTCGTCGCCGGGCACCCGCTGGTGCGCCGGAATGGCCGCCTCGGTACGGGCCAGGAAATCGGGCTGCTCAATGACGTCGATGATGCTGGCGCCGGCGGCCATCAGCTTATTGCGGAGCCCGGCCGGAACGAAAACCGGCGACTCGGCCACCCGAAAATCGAGCTGGTTGGGCAGCTGGCGGTCGATGTCGGCCAGCATGTCCTGGTAGCGGGCGGGCGTAAAGGCGGCGTTGTAGCGGCGGCGGGGTTCCGGAATCATGCGAAGGGAGTAGGAGCGATGCTAGGCCAAGGCTGGCACGGCAATCAGGCGAGCCAGCGCCCGCCGCAAAAATGCGGGCACAATAATGGATTCGGTGTATTCAATCGTGCTGGGGTCGGCAAGCAGCTGGACCATCTCCTCGTATTTGGCTTCGCCGTAGGCCGTGATAACCTGTTGCTTGCGCTCGTCGGTAAGCATGTAGCGCAGCATACCATCGCCATCGGCCTCGGGATGAAATTGGGTGCCCAGTACTTCGGGCGTGAAGCGAATGGCCATAATGGCGCGGGCCAGTGGCACGTGGGGCCGCTCCTTTTCGAGGCACAACACCTGGCCACCCAGCTGCGCCAGCCGCTCGGGGTGCAGGCTGGTGAGCTGGTAGTCGCGCGAGTCGACGGCGTAGAACGGCTCGGGCAGGCCCGCGAAAACCGGCTCCGCCTCGCCGGCTTCGGTGAGATGCACTGGCAGTACGCCAAACGAAGTCGACTTGCGCTTGCCCACTTCGCCCAGGCCCAAGTGCCGGCTCACTAGCTGAAACGAATGGCAAATCAGCAGCAAGTGCCTTTTCACGGGCTGGGTGCGATTATGCCGCAGCAGCGCGTCGATGAACGTGAAATAGCGGGCTTCCCAGGGCTCATGAGATTCCAGCGGGCTGCCCGGCCCGCCGCTCGAGATGTAGGCATCATAGTCGAGGCCCGGCAGTTGGTTTTCAGCCCGCACATTATAAGTGTCAACTTGGAACTCTACTCCAAATTCGGTGGCACTACGATGCAACAGCTGCCGGATGCAGCGCATGCCTTCGTTGGCCGCATTATTATACATATCCAGGATGGCAATTCGGATTGGCTTCATCATAATTGGTAAACTAAAATTTCCGCGAAGCGCCCAGGCCAACTGGCCGGCCGCGCGGCCGCAAAGAAGCAACGCCTACCGGGAGGCAGGCGTTGCAGGGGCAAAGGTAAAAAAATTAAAGCGGATAAGCCAGATTTACAGGCCGTGAGCCGTTTCTTGCAGGATGAAATCGACCACGCGGTGCAGGTCGCCGGTTTCGCGGAACACCTGCAGCTGGCGGTCGGCCCCGGTGCCCATTTCCAGCATTTTTAGGGCGTATTCCACCTCGTGGCGGCTGCCCAAGTCATCTACTACATCATCAACGAAATCGAGTAATTCCAAGATGAGCTGACGGGTAGGCACTTCCTCCTGCTTGCCAAAGTCAATCATTCGGCCGTCGATGCCGTAGCGGGCGGCGCGCCATTTGTTCTCCTTCACCAAGGCACTGCGGTAGATGCGGAAGTTGAGGTTCTGCATCTTCAGCTTATGGATTTTGGCTACCAGTGCCTGCATAATGGCGGCCACGCAGATGGTTTCGTCGGCGCGCAGCATCATGTCGCAGATGCGGTATTCGATGGTGTCGAAGAAGGGGTGGAGGCGCACATCCCACCATATTTTCTTGCCGTTGTCGATGCAGCCGGTTTTGATGAGCAGGGCGATAAACTCATCGTAGTCGCTGGCGCTGTGGAAAAAGCCGGGAATGCCCGTGCGCGGAAATCGTTCGAAAACCTTGGTTCTGAAAGATTTGTACCCGGTTTCGCGGCCTTCCCAAAACGGTGAGTTGGTGCTGAGCGCAAACAAGTGCGGCAGGAAATACCGCAGCGCGTTCATCATGTACACGCCAATGTCGCGGTTTTCGAGGCCGATGTGGACGTGCA
>JALYUH010000291.1 GCA_030853985.1 Bacteroidota bacterium
CTTCGCCACTACGCTCACGCTGGTATCGGGCATCGCGGCCAAAGCGGGCGGCAACGGGGCTACGCTCATGGCTATCCTCGGCTTCCCGCTGATGGTGCCCATGCTGCTGCTGCTCATCAAAGTAAGCAAAAACGCCCTCGATGGCCTTGACCGCGGCCTGAGCCAGCAGTCGCTACTCACGCTGCTGGCCCTGAACATGATTGTGGGCGCGACTTCGTACGTGCTGTTTCCTTTTCTGTGGCGCGGCTAAAATCCTTGTGAGTAATACGTCTTTAGTAGTAAATAACAAGCCAGCTATTGTTGTCCGGTTTCTCGCCTTATGATTATCTCATTACTTACTACCCTATCCTAACTACTTTCTTATGAGTACAGCGGCAATTATCGGCAGTATGTCGGGCATCGTGATGACGGCGGGCGGCGTGTGGGGCGGGCAGCGCCTGGTGGAGCAGCGCGGCGGCGGCGTACTCTGGAAAAGCCTGGCCGTGCTGCTGATTGTGGGCGCGACGGTAGCCGGGTTTCTTGCCCCGGTGCCGGCCCTGCCCATCGTGAACGAGAGCATCCGCAACCTGTTTTTTCACGTGCCCATGTGGTTTGCCATGATTATGGTGCTGCTGGTGTCGGTGTGGTACTCCATTCGCTACCTGCGCGAGCCTTCGGCCCGCCTCGACGTGCTGGCCCACGAGTCGGCCAAAACCGGCATTGTGCTGGGCCTGCTGGGCCTGGCCACGGGCAGCCTGTGGGCGCGCTACACCTGGGGCGCGTGGTGGACGCCCGACCCGCGCCTGAACGGCGCGGCCGTTGCCATGCTTATCTACGGCGCTTATCTGGTGCTGCGCGGCTCGTTTCAGGATGAGCAGCAGCGCGCTAGGGTATCCGCCATCTACAACATTTTTGCCTTCGCGGCAGCCATTCCGCTGCTGTTTGTGCTGCCCCGCCTGAGTGGGCCGTCGCTGCACCCAGGCCAGACCGGCAACCCGGGGTTCAACCAGTACGACCTTGATAACACCATGCGCCAGGTGTTTTACCCGGCCGTTATCGGCTGGATTTTGTTTGCCTTCTGGGTGGCGCAGGTGAGCAGCCGCTACGTTTTCCTGAAACTGAAACACGATGAACAATAAGCTTCTCGCGCGCCCCCTGGGCCGCTTCTTCTCGTTTTTGCTGCCGCTGCTGCTATTGGCCCCGCTGGCTTTCGCTCAAGCGCCCGAGGCCGCCCCAGCTATGGCCGACGACCTGCGCGCCAGCGGTAAAATATACGTGGTGGTGGCCGTGGTGGCCGTCATCGTGGCCGGCCTGCTGGCCTACCTCATCAGCCTCGACCGCAAAGTGAGCCGCCTCGAAAAGGAAATTAAGGGCTAGCCGGGCACCCGGACGGGCCACGAGTTGTTGTTGCATTACCCTTGTCATTAGTTTAAAACCGCCCGGCGAGAGCGCCATTCACAAAATCCGTGAAATCCGCTTAAATCCGTGCTAATCCGTGGTATATGAAGAAGACGCACCTGTTTATTGTCGCCATTATCGCGGTGGCCGCCGCCATCATCCTCAGCACCACCGCCGATGCTAGCGTGTACGTGGGCTTCGGGGAGGCCCGCACCCGCGCCGCCGAGGGCAACACCACCAAAGTGCACGTAGTGGGCAAGCTGCCCCGCGATGCCGCTAAGCACCCCGTGGGCCTGGAATACGACCCAATTGTCGACCCCAACTATTTCGCTTTCACGCTGGTAGACACCACTCGCCTGGCCCAACGCGTGGTGTACAACAACCCCAAGCCCCAGGATTTCGACGCTTCCGAACAAGTAGTCATCACCGGCTGCATGAAGGGCGACGTCTTCATGGCCGACCAGATTTTGCTGAAGTGCCCCAGCAAGTACGTGAAGAAGGATTTGAAGGGCGCGACGGCTTCGGTCAACTAATTGTTGGCGAGCGCATTCCTTTCGCAGCACCCGGTTTCTGTCACGCTTCGCCGCGTCGGAAACCGAGTGCTGTTTTTATTGATGATGGTTGGTTTATTCGCAGTTAAGGCTTTTGCCCAGGCACCCAACGACAACATCGAGAATCGCCGCGTGCTACGCCTGGAAGAAACCATTGCCTCCAGCACCACCGGCTGCACCGTGCAGCGCACTTGCGTTGATGAGCGCCTGACCGGCAAGTGCATCGAGTACCACAACGACCAGTGGTTCGAGTTCACGCCCAAGGTTTCGGGGCGCTATTTCGTGAATATCGGAAGCCAGAAATGCCGCGACGTGCGCGGCGTGCAGTTGGTTGTGCTGCTGGGGCAACCGTGCCAGCCAGCCACATATCGCATCCTCAGCTGCACCTCGCTCGGCACCCAAGACGACGTATTTGTGACGCTGGACTCGCTGCGCGCCGGCCAGCCCTATCTGCTGGATGTGGACGGCTACCTGAAAGATTTCTGCCAGTTCAGCTTGCAGGTGAGCCGGACGGCGGCGGGCATGCCGGTTAGCTATTTCCCGCCCAGCCCTGCGCGGCGGCTGCCCACCGCCAGCCGCGTGGTGGAGCTGAGTTGGACCCTTCCCGATTCGCTGGCCACTGCGCCCGCCAGCCGGGTCATGCGGCGCGAAATTCACCAGTACCGCAGCACCGAAGTGCGCCGCGTGCCCGTGCGGCGCGACACCTACGGCCGGCCCGAAACCAGCTATTCAGTCACCGACACGCTGCCCGGCCCCGGCATTTACGACTACCAGGTAGTGACCGAACGGGCCGATTCGGGCCCCGCCCCCACCCGCCTGCGCCAGTGGTGGTATGCCTACGGTGTGGCCGCGCCCATGCGGCTGCCCGGCGAAGCGTCGCCCCACCGCCCCGCCGTGGTAGCGCTGCCGCTGCGCAAGTACCCGGCCCGGGCGCGCCTGTCAGTCGTCATCACCGACCCCAGCAGCGGGCGGGTACTATTGGCTCGGCAACTCATCAATCAGCCCGCCGACCCGCGCCAGGGCGAGCTGCCCGTGCGCCGCTGGCAGGAGGCCGGCCTGGAAAAAATTGCCGTCGAAATCACCTGTCATCCCGTACGCGGCGACTTTTTCGTCGACCGGCTGTTACTGAGTCTCCCGGCTCCGGCGGCGCGGCTGTAAATTTGCCCTCAGCTTCGGTTGCACTCCCTTATTCTAATTACTTTCCTCCGCACCCTGTTACATGGACATGCTCGACCTCACCGCTCTCGAACGCTGCCTGGCTACGCTGGAGCGTGCGCATGCCCGGCTGGTTGTGACCAGCCCGACCGACGACGACCATGACCTGTTTCGGGCAGCCTGCGTGAAGGAATTTGAATTGATACTGGAAATTGTGATGAAGCTGCTGCGCAAGGTGCTGCGCGAATACGTAACCTCGACCCGCGAACTGAATAACCTGCCGTTCAAACAAATTTTGCGGTTAGCAGCACAGCATGGTCTGCTCAATCTACATGAAGTAGACCGTTGGCTGCTGCACCGCGATAATCGCAACACCTCGGCCCACGAATACGGGATGCAGTTCGCCGAGAAAATCGTGAGTGCCTTGCCCACCTTCATCAGCGACACCCACGCGGTGCTTGCCACCCTGCGCCAACAAGCCTGACCTATGCTCCACCTGCGCCCCAAAGACCTAGCCTTAGTGCACGACCTCATTGCCCGGCACCTGCCCGGCGAGGTAGCCGTGTGGGCCTACGGCAGCCGCGTGAACGGCAACCACCACGAGGGCAGCGACCTGGATTTGGTGCTGCGCGCGCCCGACTTGGCGGTCCTGCCCGGCCGCCTGCTCGCCGGGTTCCGCGAGGCGCTGACCGAGAGCAACCTCCCGATTTTTGTGGATGCCCACGACTGGGCTACGCTGCCCGAGGCGTTCCATCCGAGAATTCTTCACCGCTACGAAGTGGTGCGCCCCGGCGCGCTAGCAACCGCGGTACCCGTCTGATTTTACTTGTTGCTTATGAACTTATTAGTAGGACAAATCGGCCACCTTAGCGTCATTATCGCCTTCGCGGCGGCGTTGGTGGCGGCGTACAGCTATTTCCAGGCCTCGCGGGGCCGGGCGCTGGGCCAGGAAGACCCGAGCTGGCTGCGGCTGGCGCGTGGCGCGTTTTTCGTACACAGCGCAGCCATCATTTCGGTCATTGTGTGCCTGTTTAACATCATTCACGCGCACCGCTACGAATATTACTACGCCTGGAGCCACAGCTCGAACCACCTGCCGGTGCAGTACATGATTTCCTGTTTCTGGGAAGGCCAGGAAGGCTCATTCCTGCTCTGGATTTTCTGGCACGTGGTGATTGGCCTGTTCATCATGCGCTACAACAAGCAGTGGGAAGCGCCCGTGATGGCCGTGTTCAGCGGCGTGCAGGTGTTTCTGGTGAGCATGATTGTGGGCGTGGTGGTGGGTGGCGTGAAGATTGGCTCGTCGCCCTTCATCCTGCTCCGCGAGTTCCTCACCGACCTGCCGGTGTGGAAGATGAACCCCAACTTCGTGCCCAAGGACGGCACCGGCCTCAACGCCCTGCTCCAGAACTACTGGATGGTGATTCACCCGCCCACGCTGTTCTTGGGCTTCGCGCTCACGCTTGTGCCCTTCGCCTTCGCCATTGCCGCGCTCTGGAAGCGCGAGCTCACCGCCTGGGTGAAACCCGCTTTGCCTTGGACGCTGATTGGCGGCGGGGTGCTAGGCGTGGGCGTGGTAATGGGCGCCTACTGGGCCTATGAGACGCTGAACTTCGGCGGCTACTGGAACTGGGACCCGGTCGAAAACGCCGTGTACATTCCGTGGCTGGTGCTGGTGGCTTCGCTGCACGGCATGGTTCTGTGGCAGAAGCGCCGCACCGGCCTGCGCACCGCGTTTGCGCTGGTGGTGGCCACGTTCGTACTCATTCTCTACGCGACATTCCTGACGCGCAGTGGCGTGCTGGGCAATGCCTCAGTCCACTCGTTTACCGATTTGGGCCTTTCGGGCCAGCTGTTTATTTACATGGCCTTCTTCACGGTGCTGGCCGTGGCCCTGCTCATTTCGCGCTGGAAGGAGATTCCGATTTCGGCCAAGGAGCTGACCGCCTACAACCCCGAGCTGTGGGTGTTCGTGGGCGCCACGGTGCTGTGCCTGGGTGCGTTCCAGGTATTATTCACGACCAGCATTCCGGTCTACAACTCGTTTATGGGGCTCATCGGCATCAAAACCAACGTGGCCCTGCCCGCCGACCAGATTGCCCACTATTCCAAAATGCAGCTTTGGATGGGCGTGGGCGTGGCCCTGCTCTCGGGCATTGCGCAGGTGATGTGGTGGCAGCGCAACACCAAGGAAACGCTCATCAACGCCCTCTCCGCGCCCACGCTGCTGGCGCTGCTGGGCACGGCCCTCACGGTGCTGCTGGTGCGCTATAACGGGCTCACCATTTCGCCGGCCTACGTGGTGCTCACGCTGGCGGGTCTGTTTGGCGTGCTGGCCAACTTCGGGATGATTTTTACGCTGCTGCGGCGTGGCGTGCGCCTGTCGGGCGGCGCGGTGGCCCACCTCGGCATTGCCCTGATGCTGCTGGGCATTCTGGCCTCGGCCGGTTATTCCACCATCATCTCGCGCAACGTGTCGGGCCTGCTGTACTCGCGCGAGTTTTCGGAAGACCTGAACCGCGACAACGTGCTGCTGTGGCGCAACGAAACCGCGCCCATGCACGGCTATCAGCTCACTTATACCGGCCAGTATTTCGAAGTCCCGGGCGTGCCCGGCTACGTCGATAAGCAGTTCCTGTACCGCACCGACGACGACTACAAAGCTGTGGCCCGCGCCCCCATTGCCGCGGAAGGCAAGACCTATTATGCCACCGGCGACACGGTCGGCATCCTGCCCGAGAACACCTACTACCGCATCAATTATAAGGATGTGAAGTCGGGCGAGCAGTTCACGCTCTACCCCCGCGCCCAGATTAATGACGAAATGGGCGGCGGCGGCCTGCTGGCCTCCCCGGCCATCAAAAAGTTCTGGGGCCACGACATCTACACGCACATCAACTCCGTGCTCGACCCGCGCAAGGAAAAGCAGTGGAGCGAGGCCAAGGAATCGGTACTGGCTGTGGGCGATACCATTTTCCTCAACGACTACTTCGCCGTATTCCGGGCCGTGGAGGCGGCCCACGAAACCGCCGGCCTCAACCTGCAAAAGGGCGACCTCGCCCTGCAGGCCGACATGATTGTGTACGGCGAAAAGCGCCAATACCATGTGCATCCGGTGTTTGTGGTGCGCAACCGCATGGTGGGCAGCCTGCCCGACGAGGCCGAAGACCTCGGCGTCCGCATCACCTTCAAGTCGGTAGACCCCGCCGCCGGCAAGTTCACCTTCGCCGTGAGCACTACCCAAAAGGACTACGTGATTCTGAAGGCGATGGAAAAGCCTTTCATCAACCTGCTCTGGAGCGGCACGCTGCTCATGGCCATCGGCTTCGGCCTGAGCGTGCGCCAGCGCGGCGGCAAAGGCGTGCTCAGCAACGAGGCCACCACCGAGCCCGAAGTGGCGGCCGCGCCAACCGGCCGGGCCGTGCGGCCGCAGCCGGCCGGCTAATGCCGGAAATAACCAAATCAAAAAGCCGCTCCCGTTACCGGAGCGGCTTTTTGCTACCTCCGCTATGATTGATTCTTCTTCGTCCCCGGCTGTTTCGCTCCGCATTGGCTTGCTCGGAGCTGGCCGCGTGGCCAGCCAATTAGGCCCGGCGCTGACGGCGGCGGGCCACGAAGTGGTTTTTGTCTGGAGCCGCACCCCAGCTGCCACCGAAACCCTGGCGGCCCAGCTACCCGGCGCGCAGGCCTTGCTTACCCTGGCCCCGCCCCTGCCGCTCGCCGACGTGTACCTGCTGGCCGTGCCCGACGCTGCCGTGGCCCCGCTGCTGGCCGGCACCACCTGGCCCACCGCGGCACTGGTGGCCCACTTGGCTGGTGCCTTATCCCTATCGGTTTTCTACGCCCGGCCAGCCGTGCGTGGCGGCGTGTTCTATCCGCTGCAAACCTTCAGCCCGGGCCGGGCCATTGACTGGCCGGCGGTGCCGCTGTGCATTGAAGCCGCCGATGCGGTGGACGAAACTACGCTGCTGGCCCTGGCCCGCAGTCTCAGCAGCGACGTGCGCCGGCTTAGCTCGGCTCACCGCCTGCAACTGCACGTGGCGGCCGTTTTCGCCAACAATTTCACCAACCACCTGTTGGGCATTGCTGATGCGCTACTGGCTGAAGCCGGCCTGCCGGCCGAATTGCTGGCCCCGCTGGTGCGCGAAACTGTAGCCAAAGCCCTGGCTAATGCGCCCTTCGTGGTGCAAACCGGGCCGGCCGTGCGGCGCGACGCGCCCACGCTGGCGGCCCACGAGGCGGCGCTGGCGGCGCACCCGGCCTGGCAAGCACTGTATGCGCAGCTCACGGCCAGCATTCAGGCGCAACTGTAGCGCGAAGTTTTAGTTCGCGTTGGCAGGCGGGGCCAGTGGCGCGGAAACGCGAACTAAAAGTTCGCGCTACGGCTCCAGCTTTGATGCCGGGACCTGAGGCAGTACCTTTGCGGCGGCAAGCGCTGCCTATTATTCGTCTTTATTGATTCCTGTTTTGTCTGTTCCCGCCACCACTATCACCTTCCAGTTCAAGGACGGCCAGCCGGCCCAAACCCACGTGGCGGCCGCCGGCGAGTCGGTGCTTGACGTGGCCCTGAACAACGGCATTCAGCTGCAGCACAACTGCGGCGGGGTGTGCGGGTGCAGCACCTGCCACGTGTACATCAACGCGGGCGGCGACGATTTGCCCGAGATTTCGGACAAGGAAGAAGACTTCATCGACCGCGCCGAAAACCCCCGCATCAATTCCCGCCTGGCCTGCCAGTGCGTGGTCGAGGCCGACATGCAGCTTGTGGTTACCATTCCGCCCCAGCACTTTTTGGGCCACTGATAAAGGAATTATAAATTTTGAATTTTGAATTATAAATGACAAACAAACAGCATTTTAATTAGCGCGTTTGCTTATCACCATTCCAAAAATTCACGATTTATAATTTATAATTCAAAATTTATAATTCAAACTTATGCCCCATTTCGAGCCGCCCATGCACTGGGCCGACCACGAGGATATCGCCATGGCCCTGTACGAGAAGTTCGGCAACGACTTCACCGAGGCCAAAATCTACCGCATCCGCTTCACCGAGTTGATTGAGTGGATTCTGAGCCTGGATAACTTTGATGGTACCCGCGAGCAGTCGACCGAAGGCCATCTGGAGCAGATTCAGGCCAAATGGGTGTACGAGTGGCGTGACAACCAATAGCCGCCGCACCCGAACCACCGACCGGCCAACCCCGCGTCGGCTTCCCGCGTAAGCGCATCTGAAACAGCCGTTCATCGCCTGTTCCAGGCGTTTCCGCAGCCTTTACCCGGGCGGTTTTTCTTTTCCTTTTTGTTTTTTGCATGAAAACCGGCATCATTAAATTTTTCAACGAAGCCAAGGGCTATGGCTTCGTGACCGACGACCAAACGAAAGAAGACTTTTTCGTCCACGTAACGGGCCTGAACGGGGCTACTGTGCAACAAGATGACCGGGTAGAATTTGAAACCCAGGAAGGCCGCAAGGGCATCAACGCCGTCAACGTCCGCAAAATCTGAGCTTGAAAACACCTTGGTGGCGGCCTTTGGCCCCATCGCAGAAGCCTCTCCCGCTACGGAGAGGCTTTTTTGTGTCCGGCGCGCCCCCGTACCCCGCAGGCAGCCCGCCACTTCTACCGACCTTTGCGGTTCGCTCCGCATCGCTGCCAATGAACCCGCTGCCCCCCAAGCCGCCTGCCACCGCCCTGCCCCTGCCGCCGCCGCCGGAGCGGCTGCGCACGGCGCTGCCTACGCTGGTGCGCTGGCCCAACCTGCTCATTATGCTGCTGTGCCTGGCGCTGGTGCGGGCCGGCCTGCTGCTGCCGGGCCTGCCGCTGCGCGAGTCGCTGCTGAACCGGCGCTTTGGGCTGCTGGTGTGGGCGGCGCTGCTGGTGGCGGCGGCGGGCTACATCATCAACGACTACTACGACGTGAAAATCGACGCCATCAACCGGCCCGACCGGCTGGTGATTGGCCGCGTGGTGAACCGGCGCATGGCCATGCTGGCCCACCTGGTGCTGAGCGGCGTGGGCGTGCTGGTGGCGGGCTGGCTGCACCCGGTGCTGGGCATGGTTACGCTGGGCACGGCGCTGCTGCTGTGGGGCTACTCGGCGCGCTTTAAGCGGGTGGCGCTGGTGGGCAACGTCAGCATTGCCACCCTCACGGCGGCGCTGGTGCTGCTGCCCGAGCTGCAATTGCAGCTGGCCCGCCACGATAGCCACAGCGTTGTATGGCCCTACGCGCTGGCCGCGTTTCTGCTCACGGTGGTGCGCGAGATTGTGAAGGATGTGGAGGACATGCGCGGCGATGCCCAGCACGGCTGCCGCACGCTGCCGCTGGTGCTGGGCGTGGCGCGTACCAAGTGGGTAGCCGGCTTTTTCCTGGCCTGCCTGGCCCTGCTCACGCTGGGGGCCACGGGCCGGGTGCTGGCCGGCGGGCACTGGCCGCTGGGCCTGTGGCTGCTGCTGCTGGTGCTGCTGCCCATGGCCCAGCTGGCGCGCCTGCTCATCCGGGCCGACCGGCGGCGGCACTTTCGCCACCTCAGCACGTTCTGCAAGGGCATTATGCTGGCCGGCGTGCTGAGCATGGCTCTGGCCGGCTCATTATAATGGGTAATGGTTAGTGATTAATGGTTAATTCTGGCCGTTCACTACCACTCATTAACCGTTAACCATGAATCATTGACCATTAAATATGAAATACCGTCACCTCTTCTTCGACCTCGACCATACCTTGTGGGACTTCGAGAAAAATGCCAACGAAACCCTGCTCACGCTCTACGAGCGCCACAATTTCGCCCGCTACGGCACCTTTTCAGTCGGGGAGTTCATGCGCGTGTACAGCGACATCAACCACGCCCTGTGGCGCTTGTACCAAAGCAATAAAATAACCCAGAGCCAGCTGCGCGAGGCGCGCTTCTCGCGCACCCTCACGCGGCTGGGCGTGCCCGAAGCGGAGATTCCGGCCACCATCTCGGCCGAGTTCACCGATATTCTGCCGCAGAAATCGGCGGTATTTCCCTTCACTCACGAAGTGCTGGATTACCTGAAACCCAACTACCGCCTGCACCTTATCACCAACGGCTTCAACGACGTGCAAGGCATCAAGCTTGCCTCGTCGAACCTAACGCACTATTTCGAGGAAGTTATCACCTCGGAGCACAGCGGCCACCTCAAGCCCGACCCGCGCATGTTCGCTCACGCTCTGGAGCGCACCGGAGCCACCGCCGCCGAAAGCCTGATGATTGGCGACAACCTCGAATGCGACGTGCTGGGGGCCTACAACGCCGGCATTGACCAGGTGTACTTTAACCCCGACAAGCGCCGGCACTTCAACCAGATTACCCACGAAATCAGCTGCCTGAGCGAACTGAAGGACATTTTATAGACCGGTCATCCAGAGCGCAGCGAAGCATCCTACCTGCCATCACTAATTCTTTTGATGAAATTACTATTGCGGTAAAGATGCTTCGCTGCGCTCTGCATGACGTTTCTTTCGCCTCCCATCAACCTCCAATTCCATGGTACACCTCATTGGCCTCTCGGGCCGCCGGGGCAGCGGCAAAGACACCGTGGCCCGCCTCCTGCAGGAGCTCCAGCCCCAGCGCCGCTGGCAGATTCGCTCTTTCGGCGACTCCATCAAGTCCGTCTGCGCCGCCCTCACGGGTGAGGCCGTGGGGCCGTATTACTCCCAGCGCGGCAAAGCCGAGCGGGTGCCTGCCTTCCACCGCACGCGGGGCGAGATGCTGCAGCAGGTGGGCCAAGCCCTGCGCGAGTGGGAGCCGCTGGTCTGGGTCGATGCCTTTTTCGCCGGCCTGCCCGCCAACGCTTTCGTGCTGGTGCCCGACGTGCGCTTCCCCAACGAGGCCGACCCCATCCGGGCCCGCGGCGGCCTCATGCTGCGCGTGGAGGGCGACCCGCTGCGCCAGCGCGGCGACGGCACCCGCGACGACAACCACCCCAGCGAAACGGCGATGGACGACTACCCGCACTTCGATTTCACGCTGCACAACACCGGCTTGCGCGCCGACCTCGCCCGGCAGGTGCGCGAGCTGCTGGCGCGGCTGTAGCGCAAACTTTCAGTTCGCGTCTTCACGCCATTCAAATAAGCGCGACCTGCGCAAAGACACACACCACAACCTTCGCGCTACTTCCAAAAACACCACTTCCCAGTTCCAAAACACCACTTCCCAGTTCCAAAACACCCCTGCCCGGCCATCAAACACGCCTGCCCGGTCATCAAACACCCCTGCCCGGTCATCAAACACTATTGACCGCTCCCAAAACGGCATTTCCCGGTCATAAAACACCTCTTCCTGGTCGCGAAACACCCTTGCCCGCCCCCAAAACACCCTTGCCCAACGGCAAAACACCGCCTCCCTCTTCCCCCACAGCCTCACCCGGCAGCTGCGCGAGCTGTTGGGGCGGCTGTAAAAGCCACAGCTATGGTACCCCAAAACAATATTATCCGTTGGCTGCGGGCTTGGCTACTGCCCGCCCTCTCCCTTGTGCTGATGGCTACGGTGCTGCTGCTTGTGTTCCGGCGGTGGCAGCAGTTGCACGGCACAGTGGTGCCAGCCATTATTTGTCAGAAGCTCGGCAAAGAAGGTTCGGGAAGCAGCACCCAGTATTATATGGTAGCAAAGTACCAACAGCCGCAGAGCAACACGTTTTACTCCCGTATAACAACCAACAGCGGCACCTATGACGATTTAGCGATGGGCGCGCAAGTGCAAATAGGCTATGCCTCCAACCCCAAAAATGCCCCATTGACGTCCGAATGGAGTTTCAGCGGTCATCTAATGCTTCTTGCGCTGGTAAGCTTGGTTATGTTAGTGACGGGCCTGAATGACAACAAAACATGGCGTAATCGTCGGCGTGATGGGTATTTGCCTAACTAAAAGACACCGTTGTGGCAGCGCTTTCGCACTTACCGGGTAGCTGCCGGCCGGTTTTAATTCCTCTTACCTTTGCCCCTTCCCACCCTCATACCCCCATACCCTCTCCCCCTATTCACATGGCCAACGGCTTTTTCAACGTCCCCGTCCCGATTAACGAACCCGTCAAAGGCTACGCGCCCGGCTCGAAAGAGAAGCTGGAGCTACAGCAGGAGCTTGCGCGCCTGAAGAAGCTGGAGCTGAACATCCCCATGCACATCGGCGGCCAGGAAGTGCGCACCGGCGAGCTGCGCCGCATGAGCCCGCCGCACGACCACCAGCGCACCCTCGGCCACTTCCACTACGGCGACGCCAGCCACGTGACGCAGGCCATCGAGGCGGCCCTGGCCGCCCGCACCGCCTGGGCCGAAATGCCCTGGGAGCACCGCGCCGCCATCTTCCTCAAAGCGGCCGATTTGCTGGCTGGCCCCTACCGCGCCCGCGTCAACGCGGCCACCATGCTGGGCCAGAGCAAGAATGCCTTCCAGGCCGAAATCGACGCCGCCTGCGAGCTGATTGACTTTTTCCGCTTCAACGTGCACTACATGCGGCAGGTGTACGAGCAGCAGCCCGAGAGCCTGCCCGGCATGTGGAACCGCCTGGAGCAGCGCCCGCTCGAAGGCTTCGTGTTCGCCCTCACGCCCTTCAATTTCACCTCCATTGCCGCCAACCTGCCCTCGTCCGTCGCCATGATGGGCAACGTGGTAGTCTGGAAACCCGCCGATACGCAAGTCTACTCGGCCCAGGTGCTGATGGAGCTGTTCGAGGAAGCGGGTGTGCCCGCCGGCGTCATCAACCTCATCTACGCCGATGGTCCCGTAGTGGGTGATGTGGTGTTCAAGCACCGCGACTTCGCCGGCATCCACTTCACCGGCTCCACCAAGGTGTTCCAGACCATCTGGCAGGAAATCGGCCAGAACATTGCCAGCTACAAATCTTACCCGCGCATTGTGGGCGAAACCGGCGGCAAAGACTTCATCCTCGCTCATCCCTCGGCCCACGCCAAAGCCGTGGCCGTCGGCATCTCGCGCGGCGCATTCGAGTACCAGGGCCAGAAATGCTCCGCCGCCTCCCGCGTGTACCTCCCCAGCAACCTGGCCGATGAAATTCTCGGCTACGTGAAGGAAGACCTTGCCTCCTTCAAAATGGGCGACGTCGAGGACTTCGGTAACTTCATCAACGCCGTCATCGACGAGCGTTCTTTCGATAAGCTCGCCAAATACCTCGACGCCGCCAAAGCCGACCCCAACGCCGAAATCATCGCCGGCGGCGGCTACGACAAGTCGAAGGGCTACTTCATCGAGCCCACCGTCATCGTGGCCAAAGACCCGAAGTACATCACGATGTGCGACGAGCTGTTCGGCCCCGTCGTCACCGTCCACGTCTACGACGCCGATAAGTTCGACGAAGTCCTGACCCTGGTCGACACCACCTCGCCCTACGCCCTCACCGGCGCCATTTTCGCGCAGGACCGCTACGCCATCAACCAGGCTTCCAAGGCGCTCATCCACGCCGCCGGCAACTTCTACATCAACGACAAGCCCACCGGGGCCGTCGTGGGCCAGCAGCCCTTCGGCGGGGCCCGCGCCTCCGGTACCAACGACAAAGCCGGCTCCATCCTCAACCTGCTGCGCTGGGTGTCGCCCCGCACCATCAAGGAAACCTTCGTGCCCGTGACGGACTACCGCTACCCCTTCCTCGGGGCCGCTCCGGCCGAGGATTTGAACCGCGACAAAGGTTTGTAGGCCGAAACGAACAACGAAAACGGCCCGCATCACTCGATGCGGGCCGTTTTTATTTATCCACTCTGTTCTGATAATCCGGGTCTTCCGAATCGAACCGAACAGTTATCTGGGTGATGCCGGTGTCTTCGTACACATCGTGTAAGCGGAGCGTCAGGTCCAGCTCGGGCAGAAAGACTTCATCGGTAAACTCGGCCAATGGCGTGAACGACCACACGCCGCTTTCCTCGCGCCGGTACCATTCCACTAGGCAGGTAGTTTGCGACACCAGCAGGTAATGGTTCAGCGAAGGCAACCCCTTGTACTGATTAAATTTCCAGCTGCGGTCTCGCGTTTCAGTCGATTTCGATAGAACCTCTATAAGCAGGATTGGTGCCTTCATCGTGCGCTCAGCCAGTAGGTCGGCAGGCGCGCAGGTTACCTGTACATCTGGGTAGTTATAATACCGACCCTCATCTACCGCCACCTGTACGTTTTCGGTAAATACCCGGCACGATTTGCCCCGCAGGCCCGTCCGCAATGCAAAGGCACAGTTCAGTACCAACGTATTATGCTTTGCCGTACCGCCGGCCATCGCAAACACTTCGCCCTCGAAGAATTCGTGACGCACGTCGCTTCGCTCTTCCAAGGCCATGTATTCGGCTACGGTGTAGCGCTGTGATGTCGGTTCTACCTGTCTCATGGCTGATTGATTATGTTACCAAAGATACCCTACAAAGCCCTAAGCCGATTTCAACATTGCGCCCCAACCCCGTGGGCGCTACCTTTGCCCTTCAGCGCCCGTGAGGCCTGCTTGCTATTTAATTGACCGCTATGTACCTAGCCCTGCCCGTCGACGGTTACCAGCCCTCCGATTACCTGCCCATTCTTATCCAGTTCGGTCTGGCCCTGGCTTTTGTGGCCTTCGCCATGATTGTTTCGCACCTAGTAGGTCCCAAGCGCCACAGCACCGTGAAGGATGCCTCCTTCGAGTGCGGCATCGAATCCGTCGGCAACGCCCGCACCCCTATTTCGGTGAAATACTTCCTGACGGCCATCGTGTTCGTGCTGTTCGATGTCGAGGTTATCTTCATGTATCCCTGGGCCGTGAACTTCCGCGAGCTCAACAAGGACGGCTACTACGGCTTCATCGAGATGCTCATTTTCATGGCGCTGCTGCTAGCCGGCTTCTTCTACATCATCAAAAAGGGCATTCTACGCTGGAATGAAGCCCCGATGGCCCAAACTTTCGCCCCCGCCCCGGTGTTAGAAAACCGGCCCGCCCAAGTGGCCAAAGCCGCTTAATTCTAGTGATTAGTGGTTAACGGTTAGTGATAAACGATACTATCAACTAACCCTTGACCACTGACCGTTAACCACTGATTCAACATGGCTGATAACCGAGTTCCTGAAATAAAATCTGTTGAGGCGCCCGATGGCGTCGAGGGCGCTGGCTTCTTCGCCACTTCCTTGGAGAAGGTGGTGGGTATGGCCCGCGCCAACTCGCTTTGGCCCCTGCCCTTCGCCACTTCGTGCTGCGGCATCGAGTTCATGGCCACTATGGGCTCGCACTACGATATTTCGCGTTTCGGCTCCGAGCGCCCCAGCTTCTCGCCCCGTCAGGCCGATTTGCTGATGGTGATGGGCACCATCGCTAAGAAAATGGCCCCCATCGTGAAGCAGGTGTACGAGCAGATGGCCGAGCCCCGCTGGGTGCTGGCTATGGGTGCCTGCGCCTGCTCGGGCGGCATTTTCGACTCCTACTCCGTGCTGCAAGGTATCGACCGCATCATCCCGGTGGACGTGTACGTGCCCGGCTGCCCACCCCGCCCTGAGCAGGTCATCGACGGCCTGATGCGCGTGCAGGACCTAGCCCGTAGCGAATCTTTCCGCCGCCGCAATGCGCCTGAGTACCAGGCCCTGCTGGCGTCCTACAACATCAAATAATTGAGCTGTTAGCCCTTAGCTGTTTGCTGTTAGCTCTCTATTTGAGTAAAGCAGTTTCCCAGCGGAAAAAAGCTAACCGCTAACAGCTCCCAGCTAATAGCTACCAAATGACTCCTCAAGATGCTGCCGCCGCGCCCGAAGCGCCCGTTGCCGAAGACCCGATAAAGGCCCAGAATGCGCAGGTGCTGGCGTTGCTCACCCGCCTGTTTGGCGAGAGCACCTTTACCGACGTGCACGAGCCCTACGGCCTGCTCACGGCGACCACTACGCGCGAACGCATCCACGAAATCATTGCTGGCCTGCAGCAGGACCAGGAATTGAAATTTCACTTTCTGACTACGATGTGCGGTATCAACTACCCCGAAAATCCGGGCCAGGAGCTGGGCATGATTTACCATTTGCACAGCCTGACCAGGAACATCCGGCTGCGCCTGAAAATTTTCTTCCCCGTGGCCGACCCGGTCGTGCCCACTCTCACCGACCTCTATAACGCGGCCAACTGGATGGAGCGCGAAGCCTACGATTTCTACGGCGTCGTCTTCACCGGCCATCCCAACCTCATCCGCATTCTCAATGTGGAGGACATGGACTATTTTCCGATGCGCAAGCAGTACCCGGTGGAAGATGGCACGCGCGAAGACAAAACCGACCTGTTTTTCGGCCGCTAGGCCCTTGATTACCATATCATGGCAGTAAACGACGCCCTGGCAGGCACCCACAAAATCATCGAAGAGGCCGCCGCTCAGCGCCCCGGCCAGCTGATGCCCATTCTCAACGACTTCAGCCAGGAGCTGACGACGCTGAACCTAGGCCCGACGCACCCCGCCACGCACGGCATTTTCCAGAACATCCTGCAAATGGATGGCGAGCGCATTGTGTCCGGCGTGCCCACCATCGGCTACATCCACCGGGCATTCGAAAAGCTGGCCGAGCGCAAGCCGTTCTACCAGATTACGACGCTCACCGACCGGATGAACTACTGTTCGTCGCCCATCAACAACCTGGGCTGGCACATGACGGTGGAAAAGCTACTCGGTGTGACCGTGCCCAAGCGGGCGCAGTACATCCGGGTGATTATGATGGAGTTGGCCCGCATTGCTGACCACCTTATCTGCAACTCGATTCTGGGTGTGGATACCGGCGCATTCACCGGTTTCCTCTACGTATTCCAGGAGCGCGAGAAGATTTACGAAATCTACGAGGAGGTATGCGGGGCGCGCCTCACCACCAACATGGGCCGCGTGGGCGGCATGGAGCGCGACCTTTCGCCCGTGGCCCTCGACAAGCTCCGCGCCTGGCTGAAAAGCTTCCCGGTAGTGATGAAGGAGTTCGAGGCCATGTTCAATCGCAACCGCATTTTCATGGACCGCGTGGTAAACGTGGGCCCGATTTCGGCGGAAAAAGCGTTGAGCTACGGCTTCACCGGCCCTAACCTGCGGGCCGCTGGCGTCGACTACGACGTGCGGGCCATGAACCCGTATTCGAGCTACGAGGACTTCGAGTTTGACATTCCGGTGGGCACCAACGGCGACACCTACGACCGGTTTATTGTGCGCAACGAGGAAATCTGGCAGAGCCTGCGCATCATCAATCAAGCCCTCGACAAGCTGCCCGAAGGCCCCTACCACGCCGACGCTCCGCACTACTACCTGCCCACCAAGCCGGAAGTGTACAAGAGCATGGAGGCGCTGATTTATCACTTCAAAATCGTGATGGGTGAGATTGACGCGCCCGTGGGCGAGGTCTACCACGCGGTGGAAGGCGGCAACGGCGAGTTGGGTTTTTACCTGGTTTCGGACGGTGGCCGCACGCCCTACCGCCTGCACTTCCGTCGGCCCTGCTTCATCTACTACCAAGCCTATCCCGAAATGGCCGTGGGCACCACGCTCTCCGACGCTATTGTTATTCTCTCGTCCATGAACGTCATCGCTGGCGAGCTGGACGCTTAGTTTTTGCTATTGATATATGGAGCCGACCATCGCGCCCACCA
>JALYUH010000295.1 GCA_030853985.1 Bacteroidota bacterium
AAGCGGCCGAAATAAATCCGCGGCTTATCTTCCTCACCTGTAAAGTCCAATCCGGATTACCAACCCGGCCTGTAAAGCGCAGGCCGGATTATCCCTTTCACCTGTATAGCTATAGCCGGACGAGACAGTTGTCGATAACGGTCACTACGCTTCCGATACGCTCCGAGTACGGTAGCGCTACGCTCCGGCATCGACTCAGCGGGCGTTCAGGGCAGCGCGCACCTCTTGCTCGGGCAAGTGGGTGTAGGCGCAAAACTCCTGGATGGAAACCAGGGCGCGGCTGGGCTTGCCGAGCTGCACGCGAATGCGCTGCAAGAGGCGCTTGCCAGCTTGGTAACCGTTGCCAGTGACGGCTGCTGCTTCCTTGGGGTAAATGCAAACCTGGGACATATTGGGTACCTGCGGGGTATAGTTGGCTAGGCGAATATACAACCCTTGAAAGGGGGCTGTAGGTTCGCAGCATGAAATTTTTACAGTTGGTACGGATAATTGCCCGGGTGCTCTTGCTTTTGGCGGGCACCGGTGCGGCTGCGGTCGGGGCGCTGCAGTTTGGGCCGCGGAGCTGCGCCGGGTCGGTGCGGGAGTTGCCGGTTAGCGGACTGGTGAAGGTGGCGGCTCCGGTTGCGCTGGCAACTGAAAGCGGCCGGGTGGTGCGGGTAGTGGACGGGGACACCTACGACGTACTGGCCGGGGGCACCGTGTACCGGGTGCGGCTGCTGGGCGTGGATGCGCCGGAGCCGGACCAGCCCTTTGGGCACCAGGCGGGTGACTCGGTGGCGCGGCTGCTGGAGCCGCAGCGGCTGGTGCGGCTGACGCGGCGCGGCGTGGACCTGTACGGGCGGACGCTGGCTTCGGTGCGGCTGCCAGTAGCAAAGGGGCCAGCGCTGGCGCTGGATTCGCTGCTGGTGGTGCGCGGCTGGGCCTGGGCTTGGGACCCGAAGCGGCGGGTGGCGGGCCGTGCCACGCAACAAGCGGCGGCCGTGGCTGGGCGGCGCGGGCTCTGGAAGTGCGGGGCCGTGGGGGTGCTCACGCCACGTCAGTGGCGCAAATTCAACTACCAAAACAAGCGGCGTTACGGGGTGGGCTGCACCTGGTAGCAAGGCCGCAGAATGCAAGCAGCCAAAACGGAAACGAATTTCTTACTTCTAATAACGACCTTTTATTATGGCACGTCAGACAGGTATTTTGGGCATTCAGGGCACCGTGGGTGGCCTGGTGTTCAGCAAAAATGGCAACATCTCGCAGAAGCCAGCCAGTAACAAGGCCGCTTTTGCCAGCGCCCCGAGCCGGGCGCGAACCCGCGAAAACGCCGCTGAATTCGGCATGGCGGCCAGCTACAGCAAGGTATTGCGCGACTCGTTGCGGGTGGCCATTGCTTCGGCCAGTGACAGCCGCGTGGCCTCGCGCCTCACGGCCACGATGCGGGCCATCGTCGGCCTCGACGACACGAACGACCGGGGCCAGCGCGTGTTCGATTCTTCGAACTCGGCCCCGCTGCTCGGCTTCAACTTCAACGCGGGGGCCGGCATCGGCCAGACCATGTACTTCCCCTACGAAGTGACGGGGGCCGGCGCGGACGTAACCATGACCATTCCGGCGTTGAATCCGGTTTCGGACATCGCGGCTCCGCAGGGTACCACCCACTTTGAAGTGGTATTTGCCGCTTCGTCGCTGGACATGGAGACGCTGACCTACACCAACGGCGTGGTGGTCGCTCCGCTGGGCATCCTGCCGGTGAACAGCGCGGCCCTGGTGAACCAGACGGTAGTGGCCAGCTTCCCGGCCGCTCCTGCCGCAGCTAACCTGGTGGTGGGCGTGGTGGGCATCAACTTTTACCAGCAGGTAAATGGCAAGTTCTACCCGCTCAACAACAACAGCACCAACCCGCTGGCGATTGAGTACGTGGCCTAAGCCTCGATAAACAAGCACGAAGCGGCCAGCCACCAACGGCTGGCCGTTTTCTTTTCCCTCCCTTTCATTATTTAAATTTTCATCATAATGGCACTTACGGCCTATCAAACCCAATTTAAACGGCGCATGAAACGCGCCATTCGCCTGCGGGCCAAGGCTGACCAGAAGGCCCGGCGCTACACCCAATTGCTCGCCGATGCCATTGGCGCGGCCGAGGACGCGGCCACGCAGATGAACGCGCTGAACCAGCTCTACAACGTGGACGTGAGCACCTATACCATCCTCACGCAGGCGCTACATGCCAACAGCGGGCAGGAAGTGCTGGTGGACCATTTGGCACAAAGCACGCCCGGTGAGGAGGTGGTACTCTTCAACCAGGTGCCGGACGGCAATGGCGGGCTGGAGCTGCCGGCCAACCCACTGTTTGGCGAACTGGTGGCGGGCACGCCGATTATTCCGCCCCTTCTGGAGGCCAAATGGGCCGCTCCGCAGAAGGACGTGGTACTAGCGGCCGTTGCAGAAACAGTTACCAATGGGCAGGAATCAGTGGATTGAGCCCGTTGATTACGGTTAATTGAACAAATGAAAAAGCCGGCCCCTGGTAGGGACCGGCTTTTTTGCATTTAAGCGGTTATCCACCTGTAAATCAATGCCATTATTTACGGCACGAATAGGGCTTTTCTTAGGCCACGCGGGTAGAAATGCGTAAATTACAGCATGTAACGGCCCTGAAAAAAGCCGTGTTTTTTCACTCCCAACCCACTTATTGCATGCAACAGATGACGCCCTTACCTACCGTGTACAATTTGCTGATTCTGGACGAGAGCGGCTCGATGGAAGTCGTGCGCGAGGCCACCATTCGGGGCTTTAACGAATTGGCGCAGTCCGTGCAAGGGCTGGCCCGGGAGTTGCCCGATAAAAAGCAGGTGGTGAGCCTGACGACATTCAACGGGGCCGGCATCCGGGAGACGCTGTTTCTGCAAGATGCCAGCGCACTGAAGCCGCTGACGCTGGCCGACTACCGCCCGGACTCGATGACGCCGCTGCATGATGCCATCGGCCAAAGCGTGAGCAAGCTGCGGAACGTGCTGGCCACGACGGGGGCCACCGATTACCAGGTGCTGGTAACGGTGCTCACGGATGGGGAAGAGAATGCGTCGAAGGAATTTACCCGGCCGGTCATTCGGCAGCTGATTGAGCAGTTGAAAGAGCAAGGCTGGACGTTTACTTACATCGGAGCCAACCACGACGTGGACCGGGCCGCCGATGGGCTAGCCATCGATAATAAGCTGGCCTTTACCCAAGACGCGGCGGAAATGGACGTCATGTTTACTAAGGAGCGGGCGTCGCGTCGGCGCTACAATTTGAAGTCGAAGGACGAGCTGACGGCGGGGCGGTTCAAGGCGGATTATTTCGATGACGACGAGCCGGCCCTCCCAACGCCGCCCGCTGACGAGCCCCGGACCTAGTCTATTGCTTTAGTTTTTAGGGAGTGCTAGCAAGCCGCCCCCGCCGCTTTCGCCGCTGTTGCAGCGTCGTTCTGCGGACGGGGGCGGTTTTTTCTGGCTCTAAGCGGCCACCCTGGGCAAGGGTGAATTGATTGGTTGCGTATTCATGAGACAGCTGCCTCTGCTGGTATGCTGCTTGACGTGGTGACGTAGCAAGGTGTTGTATTTCTTGCGGCCTTGCTCGATGAGGCCGGGCGTGGCTGTCAGCTCCACGCGCCATACCTCGTGCGGTGCCTTCTTCTGGACGCCGATGATAAGGAAGCGGGTGGCCCCGAGCACGTCGAGGTAAAGGGCAGCTTGGCGGTCATAGTCGTACTTCTCAATGGTGGTGAGAAAGTGGGCTAGGTCGGGGCTGCTGGTGGTTTTGAAGTCGATGAGCGTGAGCTGGCGGCCGGCACGGCTGTGTACCAACAAGTCCGGGCGCAGCTTCACCCCTACCCCCGTGGCGGTGTGCGTGGCGGTGTAGGACTGTTCGGCCTGGCCTCGATACAGCAGGTCGCGGCAGTAGCGTTGTCGGCGCACCTGACGGGCCAAGGTTTCGAGGTCGGCCCACTTGATGCCGCGCTCGTCGGTGC
>JALYUH010000296.1 GCA_030853985.1 Bacteroidota bacterium
CTATATATGCAGTGAATAGCATAGCAAGCGACAAGGCAGATTCAGGGGAATTTGGCAGTTTTCAACAATGGCATCTGGTGATTAAAAATCCTACAACTGAGCAAATGAAGACCAAGAAAGAAATTGAGTTGCTTGGCTTGAAGCAATGGGTAAATAATTTGAATAGGCATTAATCATGGTCATCATTAAGCTACAGCCGTTGCGGGAGTTTATCGAAGCTTACCCTGATGCCCGCGCCAGCCTGAGCCAGTGGATTATGACCGTGGAGCGAGCCGATTGGGGAACGCCGAATGAGTTGAAAGCCGTTTACCCCGATGCCTCGCTGGTCGCCAACGACCGGGTAGTGTTCAATATCAGCGGCAACAAATACCGCTTGGTGGTCCTAATTATCTATCGGGTGCGGACCGTGTTTATTCGCTTCATTGGCCCGCACAGTGCCTACGACCAACTCAATGTTGCCACCACTTAAGTATTTTCCGTTATGCTAGCTCTCCAAACCATTACCACCGTTGCCCCCATTCGCACCGATGCCGAGCTGGCGCAGGCCCACCTGCGGCTGGATGAGCTGTTGGCCGCGAATGCGTTTGACTCTCCCATTCAGGATATGCGGGACGAGGTGGAGGTATTGACCGCGCTGATTTATTACTACGAGCAGCGCACACGGAACCCCAAGGAATTTGAAGCTTAGCAGCTCCCAGCACCTTCGCCGCCCGTCGCGTCGTTTAGCAACGACCACCCAGCCACCCGTCGCCATGACCAAAGCCCAAGTCCTCGAAACCGTCCACCGGTTGCCGGAAAACTTTGAGTTAGAGGACCTGTTCGAGCGCCTGCTACTCATCAAGCGCATTGAGGAGGGAATGCGCCAATCGGATAATGGCGAAACGCTGACCGAGGCTGAAACTAAAGGCTACCTTAGCCGCTGGCTGACCGACACGGGCACGGCGGCGCGTTAGGATAGTTATCCACTACACCACCCGCTTCGGGCATGAACTGGACGAACAAGCCGGCTACCTGGCGCAGTATTCAACTACCCGGGCTTCTTTGGTAGTCAATAGTGTCTTTAAGCAGCTTGATTTGTTACGCCAGCATCCCCAATTGGGCCGCATGGTACCAGAGTTTGGCAACGAAAAGGTGCGGGAGCTACTGTACCGGCAGTATCGCATCAGCTACCACTTGGTTTCGGCTGACCGAATTGACGTGCTGGCATTGCAGACCGGGTTGCGGCCGTTGCAACTACCGCTGTAAGGCTGTCCACTCAGAACACACTTTAACGAAAAAAGGACACCTACGCTCGGCGCGGGTGCCCTTTTCTATGGCCCAATAACTCCCCCGAAACCTACTCCGTTTTCAGGGTTTTGCCATCGCCTTGCTCCCGGCGCACCTGTTGCAGCACTTTGCGCAGCGTGTAATCCTGCAACTTTACTTTGTCGGCGGTTTTGTAGAGGCTTTTACCGTCGTCGAGCAGGTGCTTCATGGGGGCGAAGAGGGCGCGGAACAGCTGCACGTTGCCGGCCGTGAGCAGGCGCTGGTCGCTCAGGCTGCTGCCCTGGGCGGTGCTGTCGGCCACCAAATCATTGTAGAGCTCCTGAAGCTGGTCGATTTCGGCCTGCGACTGGCCTTTGGCCAGCAGGGCGGCTTTGTTGGTTTCGATGTTCTGGAGCAGGGTGCGCAGCGAGTCGGCCAGGCCCTCGTGCTCGTTGTTGTTGCGGTCGCGCCGCACGGGCTCAATGCCGAATTTTTTGGCCGCCACCGTGAGGGGCGTGGCCCGGCGCAACCGGGCTTCGAGGCGGTTGAGGAGTTGCGGCAGGGCCTCCAACAGCGCGTCGATGCGGGCCGTGATGGTGCCGCGCCGGGCCACGGCCACGCTGCTGCGCACGGCCTTTTCCACGGCGGTCAGGGCCGTATCGAAATCGGCCAGGAACTTGGGTTTGTAGTCCTCGGGCAGCAGGTCCACGAAGTCGGCGCGGTCGCGCTGGTAGCTGGCGCGCAGCAGGCGGGCCACGGGCAGCAGCTCACTAATGCGGAAGGAGAAGGGTAAACGCTGGTCATCCATTGTAGAAAAGAGTAATAAAGTGGAATTGGTATGCACAATACTACACTTTTTTCCGTCCTCCACGGAAACCCGCGCCGGATGCGCGGAACGCCCCACCAGCCACGCGGAAGCCCTCGCCGGATGCGCGGAAACTGCTACCGGGCGCGCGGAACGCCCCACCAGATGCGCGGAACGTCTCACCAAGTACGCGGAACGTCTCACCAGGTACGCGGAACCTTCTTCCGGAAGCGCGGAACGCCGACTTTACTCCCCCGGCTTTAGCCGCTGAAACGCGTTATTTAGCACCTCGGCCCAGGTGGGGTGGGCCAGAATCATGTCCTGCAAGTCCTGGTAGCGCAGCCCGCCCGCCATGGCCAGCTGGAACATGGTCATGATTTCGCCGCCCTGCTCGCAGAACACGGCCGCACCCAGCAGTTGGTCGTCCTCGCCCACCAGCACCTCCACGAAGCCGTCGGTTTCGCCCGTTTGCACGGCGCGCCCGATGGTGCTGGCTGGCAGCCGGCTCACGCGGTAGGCCACGCCCTTTTCCTGCGCCTGGGTTTTCGAGAGCCCGATGCGGCCCAGCTGCGGCTCGGTGAACACCACGTAGGGCAGCGGCCGGTGCTCGGTGGTGCGCTGGCGGTGGTGTAGCAGCGCGTCGCGCACAATGCGGTAGTCGTCGTAGGCAATATGGGTGAATTGGGGGCCGCCCTTCACGTCGCCCAGCGCGTACACGCTGCGGGTGCCGGTTTGCAGATGCTCGTTCACTTCAATGTAGCCGTCCTCATCCAGCTTGATGGCGGTGTGCTCCAGGCCGAGGTCGGCGGTATTGGGAGTGCGGCCCACGGCCACCAGCAGGTGGCTGCCGCGCAGGCGGCGCTCGCCGGTGGGCGTGTTCACAGTCACGGTGAGAGTGCCGTCGGCCCCGCGCGATACGCGCCGGGTTTCGCCACTAAGCACCATTTCCACGCCCGATTCGGCCAGCAGTTCCTGGAGCGGGCCGCTCACGTCGGCATCCTCGCGGGCCATGAGGCGGGCGCTGGTGTCGATGATGGTGACGCGGGTGCCCAGCCGGCAAAACATCTGGCTGAACTCGACGCCGATGTAGCTGCCGCCCATAATGATGAGGTGCTCCGGCTGTTCCGTGAGGCCCAGCAGCAGCGAGTCGCTGGTAAGGAAGCCGCAATCGGCCAAGCCCGCAATATCGGGCACGGCGGCCTTGGTGCCGGTATTAATAAAGATGAGCGGGGCCGTGAGTTGCTGCTCGCCGCCACCCACCAGGGCCACGCGCAGCGTGTGCGAGGCCGTGAACTGCGCCCGCCCCCGAATGAGCGTGATGCCGTCGTGGTCTTCCGTAAGCTTGCGTTTCAGGTTATCGCGCGAGTTCTGGCGCAGCCGGTGCATTCGCTCAATCACGGCCGCGAAGTCAATTTTGGGCTCTGGGGTATCGATGCCCATTTCGCCGGCCGTGCGCACCAGGTGGGCCCGTTGGGCCGAGGCCAGCAGCGCCTTGGTGGGCGAGCAGCCGTAGTTGAGGCAAGAGCCGCCCAGGTGGTTGCTCTCGATAATGCCCACGCGGCGGCCGGCATCGGCCAAGGCGTAGGCGAGGGGTGTACCAGCCTGGCCGGACCCGATAATAAGGACATCAAACGAATCAGCGGGCATAGTGGCAGCAAGAAGAATGGATACCCCTACATACGGCCCCGCCCCGCCCAACGACTGAATCCCGCAAACCGATTTGCCGCCTAAATCGCGGTGGCAACACGAACTTGCAGCATCGGGCGTTGGCCGGATACTCCTCTTCACCTACTTCCTCCGCATGAAGCACCTGCTGCGCCTGGCCTTTTTAGTTGTTCTAACCGGCCTCACGGGCTGCGCCTCGCTGTATTTTCCGCCGCCGCCGCACGCGCCCATGCTCACCCACCAAGGCGAGTTCTACGGGGCCGTGAGCACCAACCAGCACACCAATTACGCCTTGCAAGGCGCTTACGGCCTCACCAACCACCTGGCGGTGGCGGGCACGTTCTCGTCGCTGCACCGCAAAAAATCTAACCGCACCGAAAACATCGACTTCGCCGAAGCCAGCCTCGGCTACTTCACCCGCCTGCCCGACAAGCGCGTGCTGGAGGTGTACGTGGGCGGCGGCGGCGGGGCCACCGAGCGCATCGAGCGCAACGATGCCCAGCAAACGATACGCACCCTCGATGGCAGCCTCTCCAAGGTCTTTGCCCAAGTGAACTACGCCCAGAAAAAGCAGAACAGCCTGCACCTCTTCAACCGCGACTTTCCGCTCACCTACGGCGCGGCCATGCGCCTGAGCTACATGCAGCTCAACAACTTCACCATCAATGGCATGGCCGCGCCCGGTGAGCACAACGTGTTTTTCGAGCCCATCACCTTCACCCGCACCCAGATTGCGGGGCCGGTGCAGCTGCAACTCATCAGCGGCCAGATTTTTGGCCTGCGCAACAACGAGTTTCTCAAGGCTGCCAACTCGGTTTTCCAGGTCGGCATCGTGATTAACCTGGATAAGAATACGACCCTGGACGATTGAGCCGGCTACTGGCCCGGCCCGATGGCAAGCAAGAGGAACGCGGCTTTTGCGAAGGCTTTTTTGGAGTGAATTCGTTGGATGCGCTGTGCACTGGTTGGTGCGCGTCCTGTTCAGCTAGGTGTTAAAAGCGTTTCTTCGGGTAGATTCTACCTCGTGTTGGTGATAAAGCCCATGAAAAAAACGCTTTTCGTTCCTCACCTGCTGCTCGTCGGTGCCGGGTTGCTCAGCGGCTGCGCGGCGGTGTATGTGCCCACCACGCCCAGCACGCCGCTCCTCGAAAAAGGCCAGGTGGAAATAACCGCTGGCCTTCGGAGCTTCCGCAGTGTGGAAGTGGGCGCGGCGTGGTCGCCGCTGAACCACGTGCTGCTCACCGGCGAGCTGGCCACCGGGGCCGGCAAAACCACTACCACTACCACTACCACTACCACTACCACTACCACCGGGGCAGGTGCTGGCAAAACCTACCTCGATGCCCAAGGCCAGGGCGGCCTGGGGCTGGGCCTGTACACCATCACCGCAAAACGCAGCTACCTGGCCCTGATGAGCGGTATTGGCTGGGGCCACACCACTTTCTTCGCCTACGACGACTACAAGCCGGCCTCCGTATTCTTTCCCTTTCCGGTGCCAACCAGCCAGGGCGTGTACGACGCCCGGTATCGCCGGTACTACGGCCAGGTATACTTCGCCAACCCCGAAACCGAACAGGAACCCCGGTTTGGCGGGTCGCTGCGAGCCGTTTGGCTCGACTATAGCCACCTGACCTACAGCAATGTGCCGCTGGTGCCCAGCACCCGCTTCTACGTGGAGCCGTCGCTGTTTTGGCGTTATGGCCGGGGGCCAGTGCGGTACTTTGCCACCGCCGGCTTGTCGCTGCCTTGGACGAGCAACAAAGACAATCCATCCGACAACCGCACCTCGTCAACCTCTTATCTGCTTAGCGGCGGCATCATGCTACGGCTCGATTTGCTGCACCGGAAGGAATAATGCGAGCGCCAGACCGGATTTCGGATTGGTGTATGGGGACAGGGAAGCAACCGGTTGCATCTCGTCATTGAATGGCTCGCGCAGGTTCCGTCCAACGATTTCGAGCACCAATTGAGACGCCAGCTGTTGCGTCTCTATCCCATTCAAACGGCTAACCCCGAACCTAAAAACGGCGTCAGTCGGCTTATCACCAAACCGCTTCCGTGGCCCAAAAAAAAGCCCCGGCAGCGGCCGGGGCTTTCTGTTGCTAGTGCAACTGCAAGAATTACTTGCCACCCAGCACGCGCAGCATGGTCTCGCCAATCTCGGCGGGCGAATCCACGACGTGGATGCCGCACTCGCGCATGATGGCCATTTTAGCGGCGGCCGTGTCGTCGGCACCGCCCACGATGGCGCCGGCGTGGCCCATGCGGCGGCCGGGTGGGGCCGTCTGGCCGGCGATGAAGCCCACGACGGGCTTCTTGTTGCCGGTTTCCTTAATCCAACGAGCGGCTTCGGCTTCCATGCCGCCGCCGATTTCGCCAATCATCACGATGCCTTCGGTTTCGGGGTCGTTCATCAGCAATTCCACCGCTTCCTTGGTGGTGGTGCCGATGATGGGGTCGCCGCCGATGCCAATGGCCGTGGTCTGGCCCAGGCCGGCTTTGGTAAGCTGGTCCACGGCTTCGTAGGTCAGGGTGCCCGACTTGCTCACGATGCCGATTTTGCCTTTGGTGAAGATGAAGCCAGGCATGATGCCCACTTTGCACTCGCCGGCGGTCATCACGCCGGGGCAGTTCGGCCCAATCATCGTGATGCCTTTGCGGTCCTTCAGGTAGTGCTTCACGGCAATCATGTCCTTGGTCGGAATGCCTTCGGTGATGGTGATAATCACCTTGATGCCGGCATCGGCGGCTTCCATAATCGCGTCGGCGGCGAAAGCCGGGGGCACGAAGATGATGCTGGTGTCGGCTCCGGCCTTCTCCACGGCCTCGGCCACGGTGTTGAACACGGGACGGTTCAGGTGCTCGGTACCGCCTTTGCCGGGCGTTACGCCGCCCACTACGTTGGTGCCGTAGTCCATCATCTGCTGGGCGTGGAAGGAGCCCTCGGAGCCGGTGAAGCCCTGCACGATAACCTTGGAGTTTTTATTGACCAGAACGCTCATTCGGAAGTGTTTTTGGGAATTGATGAAGTGGGGAGGCGGCCCGGACGGGCTGCGGTGCTGCAAAAGTAGGTCCGTAGCGCGAACTTTTAGTTCGCGGCCCCGCACGATACGCATATTGAAGGGGGATGCGAACTGAAAGTTCGCGCTACGGCCCCCGCCGCCGGAATTCGTACCTTTGTGGCCTCACCTCCCATCTCCCCACCCATCATTTTCTGATGTATTTTAACCACGTGATTGAGGCCGTTGGCCATACGCCCCTCGTTAAGCTCAACAAAGTAACCGACGGCATCAAGGGCACTATTCTGGCCAAAGTCGAGTATTTCAACCCCGGCAACTCGGTGAAGGACCGCATGGCCATCCGCATGCTGGAGGATGCCGAGAAGGCCGGCCTCATCCAGCCCGGCGGCACTATCATCGAAGGCACCAGCGGCAACACCGGCATGGGCCTGGCCCTGGCCGCCATCGCCAAAGGCTACCAGGCTATTTTCGTGATGAGCGACAAGCAGAGCAAGGAAAAGCAGGATATTCTGCGGGCCGTAGGGGCGCAGGTGGTCGTTTGCCCCGTCGATGTGGCCCCCGAAGACCCGCGCAGCTACTACTCGGTGGCCAAGCGCCTGAGCCAGGAAACGCCCAATTCCTACTACCCCAACCAGTACGACAACCTCTCGAACACCGCCGCCCACTACGACACCACTGGTCCCGAAATCTGGGCGCAGACCGAGGGCAGCATCACGCACTGGGCGGCCGGCGTGGGCACGGGCGGCACCATTTCGGGCGTGAGCAAATACCTGAAGGAGCAGAACCCGAACATCTTCACGCTGGGCCTCGATACTTACGGCTCGGTGTTCAAGAAATACAAGGAAACGGGCATTTTCGACGAAAACGAAATTTACCCTTACAAAACCGAAGGCATTGGTGAAGACATTCTGCCCAAAAACGTCGACTTCGACGTGATTGACCAGTTCATCAAAGTAACCGACCAGGACGCGGCCGTGATGACGCGCCGCCTCGCCAAAGAGGAAGGCTTATTTGTGGGCTGGAGCTGCGGCTCGGCCGTGCACGGGGCGCTAGAATATGCCCGCGAACACCTCCAGGACGGTGATACCATGGTGATTGTGCTGCCCGACCACGGCACGCGCTACCTCGGCAAAATATATAACGACGACTGGATGCGCGCGCAGGGCTGGCTGTAACAAGCCGGGCCATTGTGGGCGCGCCGCCGGGAGCGTATCTTCGTAGCAGCTAGCCCTATCATCCGAATCTATGTCCGCCAATCTGAACCACATCGTACTCGTTGACGACAACGAAACTACCAGTTTTCTCAACAACCGCCTGTTGGGCCGACTGGCCGTGGCCAACCAGGTCAGCACGTTTGCCCGCGCCGATGAGGCGTTTGAGCAGCTCTGGGGCGAGCAGGCTGCTAATGGCCCCGCGCCCGACCTCATATTCGTCGATTTGAAGATGCCCGGCGTGTCGGGCTTCGAGTTTCTGGAGCTCTACAACGCTCTACCCCAGCCCGTGCAGGAGCAGACCGTGATGGCCGTGCTCACGACCTCGATGCACGGGGCTGATACTGCCCGCGTGGCCCAGTACCCCAACGTGGAGTACCTCACCAAGCCTCTGACCGAAGAAAAAATGCGTAAGCTGCTGGAAAAGCGGTTTTAATAAGCAAATTCAACTTCCTGAAAAAAGCCCCGCCTTCGTATCGAAAGCGGGGCTTTTTTTAATTCTTCTTGAATCGGTCGAAAACGCCTTGAAACAAGCCGGAGTTCTTCTGTTTTATAATGATGTAGCGCAGCGAGAGCGCGGTAGGGAAGCGGTTAGAGTCGTCGAGGCCGAATTCTAAGGTGGGCTTAAAATCGAAGGAAACGACGAAATGAGTGAAGGCGATTTTGTATTCGGCCCCAATCAAGGCATCGTAGCCCCAGAAGCCGCCGGTGTCGTTGGTCGTGCCGTAGTGCGCGCCGGCCCCGAAATAATAGTTCAAACTGGGCCCGAGGATGCCGAAGTGGCGCTCGGCCAGCACCGTATACGTGCGCTCGCGGGGCCCGAACATGCCCAGCCCTTCCAGCGTGGCCTTGGGCAAAAACACCTGCTGCACGGTGAAACCATAGCTGCTGCCGTCGCTGCGGATACCGGCGGCGGTGCGGTACTTCTGGGCAGCGGCGGGCAGTATCGGCAGTGTCGCCAGCAGCAACAGGAACCCAGCGAAACGGAGGGAATGGGGGAGGGGCAGTAGTTTCATAACCAGCAAAACGGCGTAGGGTGCAGGGTCGTACCTACAAGGCCAGCCCCCGCACCCTACGCAGAAACCGCACTAAAAATTGCGCCGGCCCTTATTCCATCGCTTCCACAAACGTAAATTGCTGGCCATCAAATAGCCCTTTATCGCTCAGTTTCAGGCTGGGAATAACCAACAAGGCCATGAACGAAAGCGTCATAAACGGCGCGCCGAGCGGCGAGCCCAGCTCTTTCGAGAGCGCATCGACGGCGGCGTAAGCGGCCGCCACGTCGGCCCCGGGCTGGTCCGACATCAGGCCGGCCACGGGCAGCGGCACCAGTATCTCGCGGCCATCGGCCCCCACGGCGGCCAGGCCGCCCTTGGCGGCAATCACGAGGTTCACGGCGCGGGCCAGGCTGGCATCGTCGCAGCCCACGGCGGTGATGTTGTGCGAGTCGTGGCCCACGCTGCTGGCCAGTGC
>JALYUH010000298.1 GCA_030853985.1 Bacteroidota bacterium
GGCACAAATGCAATGGCGTGGTGGTCGGCATGCACGTAATAGGGCGAGTTGGTCGCAATATTCCACAGCGACTGGTGGTCCCAGGTTACACTGTCGGCCCGCGTTCGGCCGGCCTCGTTGGTCGACCACAGGTCCAGCCCGCCCACAAACAGCACATTGGCATCGGCCGGCGACACGGCCGCGGCCAGGTCGTACCAACCCTGCCCGTTGGTGAAATCGAAGGTGGGCGCAGCGGCGGTAGCACCGGGGCGGGCCATTGCCACCCAAGTGTCGCCCTTATCCATCGAGCGGAAAACGTTCAGGAAAGGGTAGCCCGTGGCTGACGACTGAAACAGGGCATACACCCGGTTGGCATCGGAAGGAGCACAGGCCAGCTCGATGCGCTGGTAGCCAGTAGTAGGCAGTCCCGAGTTGGCCAGCGAGTTGAGCTTGGTCCACGAACCGGCATCGCCGGTGGCCGAGCGGTAGATGCCATCGGTGGAGAAAATGCCCATTGATACAAACAGCGTGTTATCGGCGGTAATCTCGATGTCGGCCACGCGCGGCGTGGCGGCGGCCGGGGCCGCCGTCGTGGTCGAGAGCACCAGCGCCCAGCTGGTGCCGCCGTTCTGGCTGCGGAAAAGGCCGTTGCGGGTAGCCGCATACACGTCGCCCGTCACCGGATGCACCAGTATCTTCTGCACGTAGGCGAAATTCACGTTGCTGGTGCTGGGCAGCTGTGCCCAGCTGGTGCCGCCGTTCGTCGATTTCCAGATGCCCGCGCCCTGAATGGCATCGGCGTTGAAGTAGCCCTCGCCGGTACCGCAATACATGGCCGATGGCTGCGAAGCCGGCCCGGCCGCAATGGTCGTAACGGCCAAATTGGTGAGAAACGAGTTGACGTTGCTCCACTGAATGTTGGCGGTGGTCGCGTTGATACCTTTCCAGAGGCCGCCGCCGGCCGAACCCGCCCAGATAGTATTGCCGCTGGCATCGCTGGGGTCTACGAGCAGGCCCAGTACGCGGCCGGCTACGTTCGATGGGCCCCGCTCAGTCCAGGTCGCATTGGAGAGTACCCCGGCCGTTGGCCGTTGGCCAGCCATTGTGGCCAGCATCCTTTCGTTGTATTGGGCTGCTTCGAGCAGCCGCTGCCGGGGCACCAGGCCGGTGGCCGGGTCGCGCGTGAGGTCCAGCTCTTGTTGCAGCGCCAGGTCGGGGCGGTCCGCGAACACGCGGTCACCGTCGTCCTCACCTTCTTCCTCTTCATTTTCCAGCAGGCGCTCCATGAACGCGGCCGTTTTGCCGTTTTTGGGCGACTGCCCCAAATAAAAGCTGCCCGAATAGAACAGACCAATTAACCCTACTGCCAGTCCCTGGCGTACGAGGGTTGAAGAGAAAACATGCTTCATGTAAATGGATTATGTGGCGGATATAGACCTCTTGCAAAGCTAACCATGCGAAAGGGAATGAAAATTATTTCGGGCGGGGCTGGAACATCGTTATCGGCACCAGCTAACTGATGGCTGAAAAGCTATATTCTACCATAGCCTTGGATTATCCTGAGGCAAATTGATGCCTGGATAGTGGCTACTGCTGCCAGCAGAAGTTAAAACGCCAAAATTCCGTTCCCAGCAGCCCAACGTTTTGCCCCTATTACTTTTGAGAAATTTTTTTTGTTGCTGCTCATCGTAATGCCCCGTCGTTTTTTTCTTTTTCTGGGCTTTCTGGCCGGCTGCCAGGCCGCACCCGCCGAGCGGGCCGATACCCTCATCGACCTAGCCACCGTGCAAAGCGGCCCCCGCGTGCAGGCCGACGAGCTGAACGGCGCCATTCAACGCGACCCGCGCAACACGGCCCTGCTGGCCCGCCGCGCTACCCTGCGCCTGGCCGCCGCCCAGCCCCGCGCCGCCCTGGCCGACGTGGCCCTGGCGCTGGGCATCGACGATGCCGACGGCAACCTGTATTTCCTGCAAGCCCGGGCCTACCGCGCTCTGGGCCAGCTGCCCGAGGCGCTGGCCGCCGCCCGCCAGGCGGCCGACCACGGCTTCCGCGGCCCCGAGCTGCCGCTGCTGGTGGGCGAAACCCACCTCGCCGCCCACGACTATCCCGCCGCCCTCGACAACCTCGACCGCACCCTGCGCCTCGACCCCGACCAGCCCGCCGCACTCTTCTACAAAGGCCTGGCTTATGCTGCTACCGCCGACACCAGCACCGCCGTGCAGTACCTTCAGGATGCGCTGGCTCGCGACCCCCGCGAGCCCGAAATCCTGCACCAGCTGGCCTTTCTGCTGAATGCCTGGCGCATTCCGGCCGATGCCGCCCACTACGCCACCCTTGGTATGAAACTCGATACCGCCTCGGGCCCGCTGCGCTACGACTACGGCCGCCAGCTGGAGTTGCAGGGCCGCCCCGACAGCGCCCTCTGGTACTACCGCCGCGCGCTGGCCCTCGATACCACCGTGTATCGGGCCGACTATCGCCTGGGCCTGGCCGCTGCCAAAGTCCGCCAGCCGGCCGCCGTGGTAGCGCACATGGCCCGCGCCTTGCGCCGCAACTCCCGCCTGCCCCAGGCCCGCGCCCTGCTCGCTGAAGCATTGGAATCGCAGAACCGTTTGCCCGAGGCCCTGGTCCAATACCGCCTGCTGGTGGCCGAAAACCCCGGCAACCAGCACTGGACCTTTAAAGCCTGGAAAATGGGTGATGCCACGCTGCCCGACAGCCTGCGCCGCCGCCCGCGGCCGTTCTCGCGCCGCCCGGCCCGCCCAACCGGCCTCGAACCGCTGGCCCCGGTAAATGTGTTGAAGTCCGTACCGGCGCAGTAGGCGCCTGCCTGCCGCCCTTAGCTTTCAGGCGTGCCCGCATTTTCAGGATTGAAAAATAACCCGCCCTCCCGGCGCAAGTGCTAACTTGCGCCCTGCCTGCCCCAAGCGGGGCCTTTTTACTTAGTATTATGCTCAACATCACCCTCCCCGACGGCTCCCAGCGCCAGCTGCCCGACGGCGCGACCGGCTACGACGTCGCCGCCAGCATCTCCGAAGGCCTCGCCCGCAACGCCCTCGCCGTCACCGTGAACGGCGACGTGCGCGACCTCCACCGCGCCCTGCCCGACCACGCCACCGTCAGTATCCTCACCTGGAACGACGACGCTGGCAAATCTACCTACTGGCACTCTTCGGCCCACCTCATGGCCGAGGCGCTCGAAGCCCTGTACCCCGGCGTGAAACTGGCCATCGGCCCGGCCATCGAAAACGGGTTCTACTACGACGTCGACCTCGGCGAAGGCCGCAGTATCAGCAGCGAAGACTTCCCCGAAATCGAGAAGAAGATGCTGGAGCTGGCCAAAACCAAAAGCCGCTACGAGCGCAAGGACGTGTCGAAAGCCGATGCCATCGCCTACTTCACCGACAAGCAGGACCCCTACAAGCTCGAGCTGCTCGAAAACCTGGAGGACGGCAGCATCACCTTCTACACGCAGGGCAACTTCACCGACCTCTGCCGCGGCCCGCACATCCCCGACACCGGCACCATTAAAGCCGCCAAGCTGATGAACGTGGGCGGCGTGTTCTGGCGCGGCGATGCCAACCGCCAGCAACTCACCCGCGTGTACGGCATCACCTTCCCCAAGGCCAAGGACCTCACCGAGTACCTCGAGCGCCTCGAAGAAGCCAAGCGCCGCGACCACCGCAAGCTCGGCAAAGAGCTGAAGCTGTTTGCTTTCTCGGAAAAAGTAGGAGCGGGGTTGCCCCTGTGGCTGCCCAAAGGCACGGCCCTGCGCGAGCGCCTCGAACAGTTCCTGCGCAAAGCCCAGGTGAAGGCCGGCTACCAACCCGTCGTCACGCCCCACATCGGCTCCAAAGAGCTGTACGTGACCAGCGGCCACTACGAAAAGTACGGGGCCGACTCCTTCCAGCCCATCAAAACGCCCAACCCCGGCGAGGAATTCTTCCTCAAGCCGATGAACTGCCCCCACCACTGCGAAATCTATAAAACCGAGCCCCGCAGCTACCGCGACCTGCCCGTGCGCTTCGCCGAATTCGGCACCGTGTACCGCTACGAGCAGTCGGGCGAGCTGCACGGCCTCACCCGCGTGCGCGGCTTCACGCAGGACGATGCCCACCTGTTCTGCCGGCCCGACCAGGTAAAGGATGAGTTCATGAAGGTAATTGACATCGTGCTCTATGTGCTCAAGGCGCTTGATTTCAACGATTTCACCGCCCAGATTTCGCTGCGCGACCCCGAGAACAAAACCAAGTACATAGGCACCGACGAAAATTGGGCGTTGGCCGAAAGCGCCATCATTGAAGCCGCCGCCGAAAAGGGCCTCACCACCACCACCGAGTTAGGCGAGGCCGCCTTCTACGGTCCCAAGCTCGACTTTATGGTGCGCGATGCCATTGGCCGCCGCTGGCAGTTGGGCACCATTCAGGTCGACTACAACCTGCCCGAGCGCTTCGACCTCGAATACACCGCCGCCGACAACTCCAAGCAGCGCCCGGTGATGATTCACCGCGCCCCGTTCGGTTCACTCGAACGCTTTGTGGCCGTGCTCATCGAGCATTGCGGCGGCAATTTCCCACTCTGGCTCACGCCCGAGCAGTTCATTGTGCTCCCGATTTCCGATAAGTACAGCGACTACGCCTACGAGGTAAAAGCCCTGCTGGAGCAGCACGAGTTGCGCGGCACCGTCGACGGCCGCGACGAGCGCATCGGCCGCAAAATCCGCGACGCCGAAATGGGCAAAATCCCGTACCTGCTGGTAGTAGGAGAGAAGGAAGCCCAGGACAACGTCATCTCCGTGCGGCGCCACGGCGAAGGCGACCTCGGCTCGATGTCGCTCGAAGCTTTCGTGGCCAGCGTGCAAAGCCAAATGGTGACGGCCATGTAAGTTCATGTGTCAATGAGCCCAAATTAAAGGCCGTCATGCAGCGCGTAGTGCGCTGTATAACGGCCTTTTTTGGTTGCGATACCTCTTTTCGGGGCTCTCCGTAAATTCCTTCGGCTACCAGCTTGCCTTTCCAATTAAAAATGCCGATATTTGCCCCCTGATAGCCAGGCCTTGCCTAGCTTGAACCGCCCAGAATCTCATTCCCCGCCACTTTTTTAGCAGGAGGACCAAACCATAGCAGCCCCGAACCGTCGGTACGTGCCCCGCCAGCAGGTGGAAGAGCCGTTCAAAATCAACCAGAAAATTACGGCCCGCGAAGTGCGCCTCGTTGGCGATAACGTCGAGCAAGGCGTCTATCCGACCGACCAGGCCCGTAAAATGGCCCAGGACCAGAATCTCGACCTCGTTGAGATTTCGCCCACGGCCACGCCGCCCGTTTGCCGCGTCATCGACTACTCGAAATTCAAGTACGAGCAGAAGAAGAAAACCCGCGAGCTCAAGGCCAAGCAGACTAAGGTCGTGCTGAAGGAAATTCGTTTCGGTCCCAACACCGACGAGCACGACTTCGACTTTAAAGTGAAGCACGCCCAGGAGTTTCTGCGCGAAGGTGCGAAAATCAAGAGCTACGTGCACTTCGTCGGCCGTAGCATCGTCTTCAAGGAGCGGGGCGAAATCCTGCTGCTCAAGTTTGCCCAGGCCCTCGAGGACCTCGCCAAAGTAGAGCAGCTGCCCAAGCTTGAAGGCAAGCGCATGTTCCTCTACCTAGCCCCCAAGGCCGCAGTAGTGGCCAAAGCAGCCGCCAAAGCCGCCGCTCCGGCCGAGGCCAAACCCAAGGCTGCCAAGCCTGCTGAGGCTAAAGCCGAAGCCAGTGAACCGACCGCCGACCCGGCCGCAGCTCCCGCTGCCGAAGCCGCCGAATAGCTTTTACCCGGTTGAAGATGGCTTCCTGACCCTTGGTCAGTCAGCAATCAACAATCAACAACCAACCCTCCAACAATCCCTACAATGCCGAAAGTAAAGACGAAATCCGGTGCTAAGAAGCGCTTTGCGCTCACCGGAACGGGCAAGGTGAAGCGGAAGCACGCCTTCAAATCGCACATTCTGACCAAGAAAACGACCAAGCAGAAGCGCGGCCTGACCCACACCGGTTTGGTAAGCAGCGCCGACATGAACCGCGTGCGTCAGATGCTCAATATTTAATTATAAATGCAGGATTATAAATTATAAATGAGCCGCCCAATTTGGCTCTGCTTTCATTTATAATTCAAAATTTATAATTCATAATTTCCCCCAACCAGGCTTCCGGCTCTAAGACTTAACCCGTCGCCGGCTGCCAAAAACTCTCCAGGTTATGCCAAGAAGTGTCAACCATGTGGCCTCGCGCCACCGCCGTAAGAAAATCATGCGTTTGGCGAAAGGCTACTATGGCCGTCGCAAAAACGTGTGGACCGTAGCCAAGAACGCCGTTGAAAAAGGCTTGCTCTACGCTTACCGCGACCGTAAAGTAAAGAAGCGCGAATTTCGTGCCCTCTGGATTCAGCGTATCAATGCCGGCGCGCGTGAGCACGGTCTGTCGTACTCGCAGTTGATGGGCGGCCTGAAAAAGGCGGGCATCGAGCTCAACCGTAAAGTGCTGGCCGACTTGGCCCTGAACCATCCCGAAGCCTTCAAAGGCATCGTGGAAAAGGCAAAGTAATTGCCCCTGGGCGCTACAGACCAAGAAGACGCTGGCCACTGTGTGGGTCCAGCGTCTTCTTGTTTCAGGCTTTCCCGGTTTGGGCCAGTGGCCAGACCGAACTACCAAAATACTAATTGGGGAAAGCCGGAAACGAAAAACCGCTCCAGCGCAATGCTGAAACGGTTTTCGACGTAGCGGGAGGCGGGCTCGAACCGCCGACCTCAGGGTTATGAATCCTGTGCTCTAACCAGCTGAGCTACCCCGCCGGGTTTTGTGGGTGCAAAGGTAAGCTAACGAAAACCCGCTGTGCAAGCTCACAGCCCAAAAAAACCTGTTTTTATGTTGTGTCCCGTTGGACTAGAACCCAGCGGAGCGCTAAATTTTTGACTTCCTCCAATGGCTTTATCTGATACTCAAACGAAAGCGCGCTTCGTAGCGGAATTTCCCGTCAATGCGTCGCCCAAAATTCTTTTTCCCTATTTGGCTACGGCCTCGGGGCTCACGCAGTGGTTTTGCGACGATGTGCGCTACGTGGAGGGCCAACGACTCAATTTTATCTGGGACCAGGAGAACCATTACGCCGAAATTTCGGGCCAGCGCCTGAACCGGTCGGTGCGCTTCGTATTTCTGGACGAGCAGCGCCACTCGCTGCCAGACGCCAATTATTTGGAATTCTCGCTCGATTCGTCACAGGTAACCGATGAAGTCTATTTGCGAGTAGTGGATTACTCCTCGGCCCACGACGCGGCCGAACAGCAGGAAATGTGGGAGGGCCTTGTGGCTAAGCTCCGCGAGCAGGTGGGAGGCTAACTTTGCGGTTCCGTTCGTACCGCTTACCCCGTCGGCCCGGCCGGCGGGGTACTTTTTTTGGCCGTAGTGCGTTGGTTCAGCGCGGTCAGGGCTGCTCTTCAGATTTTGTTTATGGTCAAAAAGCTTGATAAGCTCATTCTAAAGGCCTTTGCCGGGCCGTTTCTGCTCACGTTTGCGGTGGTGCAGTTCATTTTGCTCACGCACACGCTGCTCAAGTACCTCGATGACATTATTGGCAAAGACCTGGGCACGGGGGTGTTGCTACAGCTGCTGTTCTATTTCAGCGTGCTCATTGTGCCCGTGTCGTTGCCGTTGGCCGTGCTGCTTTCGTCGCTGATGACGTATGGTAACCTCGGCGAGCACCACGAGCTCACGGCCATTAAGGCCTCTGGTATTGCCCTCACACGCATTTTGCGGCCGGTGCTGCTGCTCACGGCCGGTTTGGCAGTGGGCGCGTTCTGGTTCAACGAGAACATCGTACCGAAGGCCAACCTGAACGCCTATAGCCTGCTTTGGGATGTGCGCCAGCAGAAATTGGCCCTTGATATCCGCGAAGGCGTGTTTTACAGCGGTATCCCCGGCTACACCATTAAAGTGGATAAAAAGACCGGCGAAAACGGCGACCACTTGCACGGCGTCATGATTTACGACCACACGCAGAATTCGGGCAACTCCAAGGTGATGCTGGCCGATTCGGGCCGCATGTCGACTACGCCCGGCGGTGGTTCGCTGGCGCTGGAGCTATTTCACGGCCATAATTACGTGGAGCAGCCCGACGCTTCGGACCGCGCCGGGGCCAGCTTTATTCGGCAGGGGTTTGATAAAAGTGTCGTTACGTTCTCGCTCGCTTCGTTCGGCCTTGGCCACACGCAGAAGGAGTTGTTTTCGACTAACCGCATGATGCTCAACATCAAGCAGCTGCGCGAAGCCACCGATTCGGTGCAGCTAAAGCTGCACAAGGAAGAGAAACTGCTGCCTCAACAGGTAAATTCGTACTATACCTATGCCCGTTTTGATACCACGGGCCGGGCGGCCAACCAAAAAGCCGAAGCCATTCAAGTCGTGCCGAAGAAACTGTCCCCCGTTTCCGGTCCGATTCTGGAGCAGGCGCAAAACCGGGCGCGTAACCTCATGGCCTTCAGTGCGTCCACTGCCGAGCGGTTGAACGAATACGCCCGAAATTCAGCCCTGTTTCGCATCGAGATTTTCCGCAAGTACACGCAATCGGTGGCCGTGCTGCTGATGTTTCTGATTGGCGCACCGCTGGGTTCCATTATTAAAAAAGGCGGTTTGGGCGTACCTATTCTCATTTCCATCCTCTTTTTCATCGTGTATTACGTACTCAGC
>JALYUH010000310.1 GCA_030853985.1 Bacteroidota bacterium
TGCCCACGGCACTTTTGATGCGGCCGTCCTCGGCCTCGCCGGCTTCGGTCACGCCCAGGTGCAGCGGGTAAGGTTGCAGGCCTTCCACGTCGAGCTTCTGCACCAGCAGGCGGTAGGCCTGCACCATCACCTGGGTGTTGCTGGCCTTCATGCTCAGCACCACGTCGTAGTAGTTTTCCTCCTCGCACAGCCGCAGGAATTCCAGCGCCGACTCCACCATGCCCAGCGGCGTGTCGCCGTAGCGGCTCAGAATCCGGTCGCTCAGCGAGCCGTGATTGGTGCCGATGCGCATGGCGGTACCATACTGCTTGCAAATCTGGACCAGCGGCCGAAACCGCTCGCGGATGCGCTCCACCTCGGCCGCGTAAGAGGCATCGGTGTATTCAATGTCTTCAAATTTCTTTTTATCGACATAGTTACCAGGGTTCACGCGCACTTTTTCCACGATGCGGGCGGACAGCTCGGCGGCATTAGGCGTGAAGTGAATGTCGGCGATGAGCGGCACGTTGCAGCCACGCTTGCGCAGCTCTTTCTTGATTTCCAGCAGGTTCTGGGCCTCCTTCATGCTGGGTGCGGTGATGCGCACGTACTCGCAGCCCGCCGCCACCATCCGCAATGTCTGCTCCACCGAGCCGAGGGTGTCCATCGTGTCCACGGTCGTCATGCTCTGCACCCGAATCGGGTAGTCGCCGCCCATCGGCACGCCGCCGATGTTCACTACCCGCGCCACGCGGCGCTTGTATTCGGTCAGGCTGGGGCAATACGTCTTGTTCATGGCCAGAAAACTAGGGGGCCCGGGCGAAAGTTGCGGGCCCCACAAAGTTAACTTGGCGGCGCGGCGCTCCGTGCCCACCCAATGGATTCCATCCGGCGCGGCTGGGGCCCCTTGCGCGGGGCGGTTCTTAAGTGAGTGCGCCGCCAGTCCGGAAGAATTGTAGAACGGAGTGGCACTCCGTTGCCGGGCGAACGCCAAACGGAGTGCCACTCCGTTTTACAACAACGGGTATTCAGAAACGTCCTATTTACTAACTTCCAGCACGATTTTGCCAATATGGGCACTGCTTTCCATTAGCCGGTGCGCCGCAGCGGCTTCGGCCAGCGGAAATGTGCAGTCGATGAGCGGGCGCAGCTGGCCGGCCGCTACCAGGGGCCACACGTGCTGCTCGACGGCGGCGGCCAGCGCGGCTTTGAAATCGGCGGAGCGCGGGCGCAGCGTGCTGCCCGTGATGGTGAGGCGGCGCTGCATCACGGCCAGGGCATCGAAGGCGCCGGCGCTGCCCTGCATGGCGTTGATGAACACCAGGCGGCCATCGTCCTTCAGCAGGCGCAGGTTTTTGGCGATGTAGTCGCCGCCCACCATATCGAGCACCACGTCCACGCCCTCCCCTTTCAGCACTTCCTCAAAATCCTCGGTTTTGTAGTTAATGGCCCAGTCGGCGCCCAACTCGCGGCACGCCGCGCACTTGGCATCCGAGCCGGCCGTGGTAGCCACGCGGCCCCCTAAGGCGTGAGCCAGCTGGATGGCCGTGGTGCCGATGCCGCTGCTGCCGCCGTGCACCAGCAGCGTTTCGCCCGGTTGCAGGGCCCCGCGCTGGAACACGTTGTGCCACACCGTGAACACGGTTTCGGGTAGGGCCGCGGCCTCCACGGGGCTGAGGCCAGCCGGCACGGGCAGGCAATGCCGGGCATCGACCACCGCGTATTCGGCGTAGCCGCCGCTCGCCAGTAGGGCACACACGGCATCGCCGGGCTGCCAGCGCGGGGCCCCGGGGCCGCATTCTTCCACCACGCCCGCTATTTCGAGGCCGGGCACCGAGCCCGCTACGTCGCCGCTGCCGGCGTACTTGCCCTGGCGGAGCAGCACGTCGGGGCGGTTCACGCCGGCAGCCTGCACGCGCACCAGCACCTGGCCCGCGGCGGGCCGGGGCTTGGGTACATCGGTAAACTGTAAGACGTCGGGGCCGCCGGCGTGGCGGATGGTAATGGCTTTCATGGGCGGCGCGGATGGGTACGGGGCCCTGTACGGGCCCCACCGCGCGGCCGTTACTTGGCGGCCAACTGCTGCTGAAGCGACTGCACCTGGTGCTCCAGCTCCAGGTTGCGGAACGCTACCTTGGCTTCGAGGTCGTCGTAGGAGCTTTGCAACTGCTCGGCCACCAGCTTTTGGTCGTGGATGTCGGTGCAGGTGCCAAACCACGTGGTGAGGGCCCCCTGGGCGTCGCGCCACGGGCGGGCCTGGCCCAAAAACCAACGGTAGCTGCCATTAGCCGCCCGGAAGCGGTATTCTATGTCATAATCATCGCCCGTGGCCAGCGAGTGGCCCCATACGTCGCGCGCCCGAGCCTGGTCGTCGGGGTGGAGCAGGTTGTTCCACATATCGGGCCCCATGCTGTCGGCCAGCGTGTAACCAGTAAAATCAATCCACCGCTGATTGAAATAAATATGAAAGCCGGCAGCATCAGTTACCCACACCAGCTGCGGAATCATATCAACCAAAAACGTAAATTGTTCCGCGCCAATGGCGGGCACGGCGGCGGAGGAAGCGTTGGGTTCCACGGGCAAATAAAAAAGTGAGAAAAATAGCCAGTTAGCGCACGGGGGCCCTACGGCCGGCCGAGCTGCAACTCCATGCCCGAAGCAAAGTACAAGCTAAGCTGGCTGCGCAGCCCGTCGGCCGAGCGGCGCAGGCGCGTCACAAGGGCCCGGGTCTCCTCGGCGGGCAACTCGAAACTCAGGTACGGGCGGTTCAGCAGCTCGTCGCGCGTCACAGCCCAGCGGCCGGTTTCGGCCGGGCCATCGGGCGCCGCGTGCGTTTCCAGCTGCTCGGGGCCCAGCACCAACCGCGTAGCCTGGGCCAGCAAGCTGTCTGGGTCGTTGCGGTTCAGCACCCGGCTGAGCACCGCCCAGTCGCCATCGAAATACGCATCGGGGATTTGTTGTAAATTAATATCCAGAAGCAAATCAGTCATGTATAGGTATATAC